>JAMNYN010000318.1 GCA_023622805.1 Pseudomonadota bacterium
CAGGCCACGCCGGCCGAAATCGCGGCGAATGGGTTGGTGCCCGACGAACCGCACAGGCGCACGGTGGAAGTCGAAGCGTTTTGCTCGTGGTCAGCGTGCAGGATGAAGATGCGGTCCAGTGCGCGTTCGAGCACGGGGTTGACGACATAGTCTTCGCAGGGGTTGCCGAACATCATGCGCAAGAAGTTGCCGGAGTACGACAGGTCATTCTTGGGGTACATGTAAGGCTGGCCGACGCCGTACTTGTAAGCCATGGACACCAGGGTAGGCATCTTGGCGATCAAGCGGATGGCGGCGATTTCACGGTGCTCTGGATTGTTGATGTCCGTGCTGTCGTGGTAGAAGGCCGACATGCCGCCCACCAGGCCCGTCAGGACGGCCATGGGGTGTGCGTCACGACGGAAGCCGCGCAGGAAGAACTGCATCTGCTCGTTGACCATGGTGTGCTGGGTCACGCGCTCGACGAAAGCAGCCTTTTCGGTTGCGTTGGGCAGCTCGCCGTACAGCAGCAGGTAGCAGGTTTCGAGGTAGTCGCAGTTCTTGGCCAGCTGGTCGATGGGGTAGCCGCGGTACAGCAGCTCACCCTTGTCGCCATCGATATAGGTGATGGCCGACTGGCAAGACGCCGTAGAGAGGAAGCCGGGGTCGTAAGTGAACATGCCGGTCTGGCCGTACAACTTGCGAATGTCAATCACGTCAGGGCCAATATTGCCTTGGTACACGGGCAATTCAACGCTGGGGCTGCCATTAGTGAACGACAGCGTTGCTTTGTTATCGGCGAGTTTCATTTCCAACTTCCTTCTCTAGTTTGCCTAGCCTACATGCGATAGTGATCCGGGCTTGCGCTTGCGCACCAGCTCCAGTACTTCTTTGATTTCTTCTGTGTCGAGTGCGCCTTCTGGTTCCTTGCGAAGCAGGAACAGGTCCAGAAGGTCGTTGTCTGCCAATTCCATCAGGGCAGACAGGCCAGCTGCGTGTCTGTGCGTCAGCTGGTCTCCGTAGGTGGCGAAGAACTGCTCGATGAAGATGTCGTTCTCGACCAGGCCCCGGCGGCTGCGCCACTGAAGCAGGTTGCGTTCGCGTTCGTCGAGCAGGGTGTTCGTCATGTTCATCAGACGGCGCGGCGGACCATCAATTCCTTGATCTTGCCAATGGCCTTCGTGGGGTTCAGGTGCTTGGGGCACACGTCCACGCAGTTCATGATGGTGTGGCAGCGGAACAGCCGGTACGGATCTTCCAGGTTGTCCAGGCGCTCGCCCGTGGCTTCGTCGCGGCTGTCGGCGATGAAGCGGTAGGCTTGCAGCAGACCGGCGGGGCCCACGAACTTGTCGGGGTTCCACCAGAACGAGGGGCAGCTGGTCGAGCAGCTCGCGCACAAGATGCACTCGTACAGGCCGTTGAGCTCTTCACGCTCTTCGGGCGACTGCAGACGCTCTTTCTCGGGCGTGATGGTCTCGGTGATCAGGTAAGGCTTGATCGAGTGGTACTGCTTGAAGAACTGGGTCATGTCCACGATCATGTCGCGGATGACTGGCAGGCCAGGCAGGGGCTTCAAGACGATGGTGCCGGGCAAGGTGTTCATGTTGGTCAGGCAGGCCAGACCATTCTTGCCGTTGATGTTCATCGCGTCGGAGCCGCACACGCCTTCACGGCAGGAGCGACGGAACGAGATCGTGGGATCCTGTTCCTTGAGCTTGACCAGGGCGTCGAGCAGCATGCGTTCCTGGCCGTCGAGTTCGACTTCCACGGTTTGCATGTAGGGCTTGGCATCCTTGTCCGGATCGTAACGGTAGATTTGGAATTTACGCTTCATGGTGTTTTCTCGTCAGGCTGCGGGGCGATCAGAACGTACGGACCTTGGGAGGCACGCTGTCCACCGTCAGGGGCTTGAGGTTCACGGGCTTGTAGCTGAGCGTGTTGCCAGCGCTGTGCCACAGGGTGTGCTTGAGCCATTCCTTGTCGTTGCGACCAAGGGGGAATTCAGCGTGGTCGGCATCGTGTTCGTAGTCGTACACGGTGTGGGCGCCACGGCATTCCGTGCGCGCTGCGGCCGACGTCATGGTGGCCTGGGCGACTTCGATGAGGTTGTCGACTTCCAGGGCTTCCATGCGGGCCGTGTTCCAGACCATGGACTTGTCCTTGAGGGTCACGGAAGCCACGGTGTCACGGATGGCGTTGATCTTGCCCACGCCTTCGTCCATGCTCTTTTGCGTGCGGAACACGCCGGCATGCTGCTGCATGGTGGTACGGATGTTGCCAGCCACGTCCTGGGCGTAGGAGCCGTCGGTCGAGTCCTGCAACTGGTTGAGGCGGGCCAGGGTGCGGTCCGCGCCGTCGGCTGGCATGGGCTTGTGCTCTGCACCGCTGCGCACGAAGTCGACGATGTGGCGGCCGGCGGCCTTGCCGAAGACCAGCAGATCGAGCAGCGAGTTGGTGCCCAGGCGGTTGGCGCCGTGCACCGACACGCAGGAGCATTCGCCCACGGCGTACAAGCCGTTGACGACCTGGTTGGCCTGGCCGTCATGGACCACGACCTGACCGTTGATGTTGGTGGGGATGCCACCCATCTGGTAGTGGATGGTCGGCACCACGGGAATGTCTTCCTTGGTGATGTCGACGTTGGCGAAGTTCACGCCGATTTCGTAGACCGAAGGCAGGCGCTTGTGGATGGTGTCGGCGCCCAGGTGGCTGAGCTTGAGCATCACGTGGTCCTTGTTCGGACCGCAGCCGCGACCTTCCTTGATTTCCTGGTCCATGGAGCGGGACACGAAGTCACGCGGAGCCAGATCCTTCAAGGTGGGCGCATAACGCTCCATGAAGCGCTCGCCTTCGCTGTTCAGCAAGATGGCGCCTTCGCCGCGGCAGCCTTCGGTCAGCAGCACGCCCGCACCGGCCACGCCAGTGGGGTGGAATTGCCAGAATTCCATGTCCTGCAGCGGGATGCCGGCACGTGCCGCCATACCCAGGCCGTCGCCGGTGTTGATGAAGGCATTGGTCGAAGCCGCGAAGATGCGACCCGCACCGCCGGTGGCCAGCAGCACGGCCTTGGCCTGCAGCTCGTACAGGTCGCCGGTTTCGAGTTCCAGGGCCGTGACACCGACCACGTCGCCGGCTTCGTCGCGGATCAGGTCCAGCGCCATCCATTCGACGAAGAAGTTGGTCTTGGCCTTGACGTTTTGCTGGTACAGCGTGTGCAGCATGGCGTGACCGGTACGGTCAGCGGCAGCGCAGGCGCGTTGCACGGGCTTTTCGCCGTAGTTGGCGGTGTGGCCGCCGAACGGACGCTGGTAAATCGTGCCATCGGGGTTGCGGTCGAACGGCATGCCGAAGTGTTCGAGCTCGTAGACCACCTTGGGTGCTTCACGGCACATGAACTCGATCGCATCCTGGTCGCCGAGCCAGTCGGAGCCCTTGATGGTGTCGTAGAAGTGGTAGTGCCAGTTGTCTTCCGACATGTTGCCCAGCGACGCGGACACGCCACCCTGGGCGGCCACGGTGTGCGAACGGGTGGGGAAGACCTTGGACAGCGAGGCCACATTCAGGCCGGCGCGGGACAGTTCCAGGGCGGCACGCATGCCGGAGCCGCCGGCGCCGACGATGACGACGTCAAACTTGCGCTTGGTGATTTTTGCTTTGGTGTAGCTCATTCTTAACCTTCAATCGTGGAGATCGTTGTGTGGATCACAGGCGCCACAGCACCTGGAAGCCCCAGCCTGCACAGGCTGCCAGCCAGACCAGGGTGAGCACTTGCAGCACGAAGCGGATACCCACGGGCTGGACGTAGTCCATCCAGATGTCGCGCATGCCGACCCAGACATGCCATGTCAGGGCAATGATCACGGCAAAAGTCAGGCCCTTCATCCACTGGGCAGCAAAGATGCCGGCCCACAGGTCGTAACCGATGGCGCCCTTGGAGAAGATCACCTGGGCCAGCAAGGCGACGGTGAAGAGGGCCATGATGACCGCAGTGGCGCGCTGGACCAGCCAATCGCGCAGACCGTAGTGGGCACCGACGACGGTGCGTTTGGAGCCGTAGTTCACGGACATGTGAATTCCTTTGTGTGCGGGGAGCGGGGGGCGGATCAGTACAGGCCGAACAGCTTGGCGCCGAGCACCACTGTCAGGCTGAGGCTGATCACCAGGGTGGCGATGGCCGACGATTTGCCGAATTCCTTGGTCACGGCAGCGTGGCTGATATCCATCCAGATGTGACGCAGGCCGGCGGTGAAGTGGTGCAGGTAGGCCCAGATCAAGGCCAATACGACCAGTTTCAGGACGGCACCGGGAACGAAGCCAATGCCGGCGCGGAAAGCGGCCGTGAAGGCGTCGAACGAAATTTCCGACGACAGCGACTTGTCGAACATCCACAGGATGAAAGGCAGCAGCAGGAGCATGATCGCGCCACTGATGCGGTGCAGGATCGAAACCCACGCAGCGACGGGCATGCGGTAAGTGGGCAGGTCTTTGAGTGCGTTGATGTTGCGGAACTCTGGCCGCTTTTTGGCTAACTCTGTCATGGGATGCGCTTTCGTGGGTGGTAACTGCTTCGTAATCGGGCGATGCGATCGACGCAAAATTCTATTGCAATGCAGCGGCAAAGGCTCGCGTGCTGCGGCGTATTTTCGTCATTTGCGTTGATTTTCGCCCGCCTGTACTCAATTCAGGGCGTTTCGGTAGTGGTGGGTATCGGTGCGGTAGAGCCCGCGCCGTAACTCCATCGGAACATCGTTGTAAGTGTAGGCCACACGCTCGACACTGAGCAATGGCGTGGAATTACTTACTGCCAGCAGTTCGGCCTGCTCGGCATCGGGCAAGACGGCGCGGATTTTCTCGTCCGCGCGCACCATGCGCACGCCGTATTCGAGCTCGAACATGGCATAGGTCGGGCCCTGGTAGGAGCCCATCTGCTCGGCAGTCAGGCCTTTGAAGGCCTGGCCCGGCAGCCAGATCTCTTCGAGAATGGTCGGCACGCCGGCAAAGGCCAGCACGCGGCGCACCTGCATCACGGCATCGCCGCTGCGCAGGGCCAGCAGGCGGGCCACTTCGGCGGGCGCGCGCACGCGCTTGCAGTCGATGATCTGGCGCTGGGCGCGGCCTTCTTCGCGCAGGTCGCCGACATCGGGCTGCAGCTTGAGAAAGCGGTACTGGACCTGCTGGGCGGCGTGGGTGGCGACAAACGTGCCCTTGCCCTGGCGACGCATCACCAGGTTCTCGGCCGCCAGCTCGTCAATGGCCTTGCGCACGGTGCCCTGGCTCACGCGAAAGCGCGCGGCCAGCTCCATTTCGCTGGGGATCAACTCGCCCGGGCGCCACTCTCCGGCCTCCAGGCCCTGCAGTATCAGTCCCTTGATCTGTTGGTACAGCGGGCTGAAGGCAGGACCCTGGGCTGGCGCGGTCGAAGGCGTGTCAGTGACGGGGGTGGAAGGAAAAGACATGTAGTTTTGTGTAATGGTTGGCGCCGGCGACGCACAGGTGGCGCTCATTGCACAGAGCCTCGATCATATCTTATATAAGACATAAGACAAATTGACCGGAGGGTAAAATCAAGCGTACACTTGCGCCCTGTTTGCGGGGGCACAGGCTTGGCTGGACTACAGATGCTGGTGCAAGAATGGGCCCACCATTTTTTCTGTTTCTGGAGTTATCACTATGAGCAAAGCACCTGTTCGCGTCGCCGTCACTGGCGCTGCTGGTCAAATCGGTTACGCGCTGCTGTTCCGCATCGCTTCCGGCGAAATGCTGGGCAAGGATCAGCCCGTCATTTTGCAACTCCTGGAAATCCCCGACGAGAAGGCCCAGAACGCGCTCAAGGGCGTGATCATGGAACTCGAAGACTGCGCTTTCCCGCTGCTGGCCGGCATCGAAGCCCATTCCGACCCTCTGCAAGCCTTCAAGGACACCGACTACGCACTGCTGGTCGGCGCCCGTCCTCGCGGCCCCGGCATGGAGCGCGCCGACCTGCTGGCCGCCAACGCACAGATTTTCACTGCCCAGGGCAAGGCCCTGAACGCCGTGGCTTCGCGCAACGTCAAGGTGCTGGTGGTGGGCAACCCCGCCAACACCAATGCCTACATCGCCATGAAGTCGGCTCCCGATCTGCCAGCGAAGAACTTCACCGCCATGCTGCGCCTGGACCACAACCGTGCAGCTTCGCAGCTCGCGGCCAAGGCCGGCTTCAAGGTCGGCGACATCCGTAAGCTGACCGTCTGGGGCAACCACTCGCCCACGATGTACGCTGACTACCGTTTCGCCACGGTGAACGGCAAGTCGGTCAAGGAAATGATCAACGACCAGGAATGGAACGCCAACGTGTTCCTGCCCACCGTGGGCAAGCGCGGCGCGGCCATCATTGCCGCTCGCGGCCTGTCGTCGGCAGCTTCGGCCGCCAACGCTGCCATCGACCACATGCGCGACTGGGCCCTGGGCTCCAACGGCGAATGGGTCACCATGGGCGTGCCTTCCAACGGCGAATACGGCATTCCTGCCGGTGTGGTCTTTGGCTTCCCCGTGATCACGGCTGGCGGCGAATACAAGATCGTCGAAGGCCTGGAAATCGACGCTTTCTCGCAAGAAGGCATCAACAAGACGCTGGCCGAGCTGCAAGGCGAGCAAGACGGCGTCAAGCACCTGCTGTAAAAACCGAGCAGCTTGATGTCCGACTGGAATCCCGCGCTCTACCTGCGCTTCGCCGAAGAGCGTACGCGTCCGGCCAGCGAACTGCTGGCCCGCGTTGCCCATCCCGGGCCCACCCATGTGGTGGACCTGGGCTGCGGGCCGGGCAATTCCACCGAACTCCTGCTGCAGCGCTTTCCCCAGGCGCGGATCCTGGGCATAGACAACTCCGCTGCCATGCTTGCCGAAGCGCGGCAGCGGCTGCCACAGCTGGCGTTCGACCAGGCTGACATTGCCGATTGGGCGCCTTCGCAGGCGCCCGATCTGATTTACGCGAATGCCGCACTGCAATGGGTGGGCGGACATGAGCAACTGATTCCGCGCCTGTTCGCGGCCCTGGCTCCGGGTGGCGTCCTGGCCATCCAGATGCCGGACAATTTCGAAGAGCCCTCGCACCGCCTGATGCGCGAAGTGGCGGGGATGCCGGCGTTTGCTGCGCACATCGATGTGCAGACCGTCCGCGGGCGTTTTCTGCGTCCTATCCATGATTACTACGACCTGCTGGCAAAGCATGCCGCGCAGGTCGATGTCTGGCACACCATCTACCAGCACCCGATGGCCGACCCCCAGGCCATCGTGCAGTGGCTGCGCAGCACCGGCCTCAAGCCGTTCGTCGAATCGCTGCCCCAGGCACTGCAGACCGCTTTTCTTGAAGAATACGAGCGCCGCGTGGCGCAGGCCTACCCTGCACGTGCAGACGGCCGGCGCCTGCTGGCCTTTCCCCGCATGTTCATCGTTGCCCGACGCGCCCCATGAGCCCCACGCCTGCCGATTCTTCCGTTCCCGTTTCCGCTGCCGCCTCTGTCCACCCCGCCACGGTATTGCTGGATGCGCAAGCCAGCGCCCAGCGCCTGCCGGTTTGCGACCATTACAGCGGCGTGGAATTGCGCATGCGCAAAAGCCTGCAATTGCAGGCCGAGATGACGCAGGA
>JAMNYN010000705.1 GCA_023622805.1 Pseudomonadota bacterium
GATCCGTTCACGATCAAGGAGCATCTGGTCTACGAAATTGCCGATCCACGCAGCTATCTGATGCCCGACGCTATTGCGGATTTCACCTCGCTGCGACTGTCGGGTACGGGTGAAGATCGTGTTCGTATTGACGGCATAAAGGGCCGCCCCGCACCGGACCTGCTGAAACTTGTCGTTGGCTACCAGGATGGATGGATTGGAGAGAGTCTAGCCTTCTTCCCGTGGCCCAACGCCTACGACCGAGCGCTGAAGGCGAAGCAGACGATGCTTGAGCGGTTTGAGAGGATGGGTTTGGCGGCCGATCAGATCCATTTCGATCTGATCGGACTGAACACTCTTCATGGGCCTGCGGCCCCTGCCCCGGATCCCGCCGTTGCCAACGAATTACCGGAAGTCGGGCTGCGCTGCGCGGTTCGTACTCGGACCAGTGAAGAGGCTGACAAAGTGCGGCGGGCCGGCGCACACCTGTGGATCATGGGACCCGGAGGCACCTCGTTCGGAACGCCAATCAAACCGCGTCCCGTGATATCCCTCTGGCCCACGTTGATTCCCCGTTCCTTCGTTGAGCAGAAGACCCAGATCCTGGTGGCCTAAGGAGATTACATATGAAGACGACGATTCGAGACATTGCATACGTCCGCTCGGGCGACAAGGGTGACGTGTGCACGGCGGGCCTGATCGCCAAGACGCCTCAGGACTATCCCAGGCTGCTGGCGAGTATTACCCCAGATGCCGTGAAGGCGCTTTATGGCGAGTGGGTTCAGGGTGACGTAATGTGCTACCCCATGGACAATATTGAAGCCGTGGTGGTAGTGATGCAGCGTGCCCTGGGGGGCGGGGCCACCAAGACGCTGCGCCTGGACCAGACAGGCAAATCCTTGGGTTATGCATTGCTGCGTCTGCCGCTTCAGAACTGACATGACAATCCTCCGTTCTTCCCTGCGGACGACCGACCCGGATTTCGTGCGCAACGCGGCAGCCTACGCCGGGCTCCGCGATCAGCTATCTGAGGTTCGCCAAGCGGCGCTGGCCGGAGGAGGTCAGCGAGCATGCGAGTCGCACTTGTCGCGCAACAAGCTTCTGCCACGTCACCGCATCAATGTGTTGCTGGATCCTGGAACGCGCTTCCTGGAACTGGGTCAGCTTGCGGGCGATGGCATGTACGATGGGGCTGCGCCGAGCGCCGGCATCATCACTGGCATCGGGATGGTCGCAGGGCGACCATGCGTGATCATGGCGAACGATGCCACAGTCAAAGGCGGGACTTATTATCCGCTGACGATCAAAAAGCAGATCCGCGCTCAGGCTGTCGCGCGCGAGAGTGCGTTGCCCTGCATTTATCTGGTGGACTCCGGCGGCGCTTTCCTGCCGTTACAGGAAGAGATCTTTCCCGATGAAAACCATTTTGGGAAGATCTTTCGCAATATTGCCGAGATGTCCTCGATGGGAATCAAGCAGGTGGCGGCCGTTATGGGCGCCTGTACGGCCGGAGGCGCCTACATTCCGGCCATGTGCGATGAAACAATCATCGTGCAAGGCAACGGCACGATCTACCTTGGGGGGCCCCAGCTCGTGCAGGCGGCAACCGGTGAAGTCGTCGACGCGCAAACGCTTGGTGGTGCCGACATGCACACACGCATGTCAGGCGTGGCCGATCACTTTGCGCACGACGATCTCCATGCGCTCACGATCGTGCGGGACATCATCGCGCGACCCGGCCCAGTGGCAAGCCTGGCACCTCCGTTGACACCCGTGGCACCACTCTACGACCCGTCAGAGTTGTATGGCCTGATCCCGGCGAATCCAAAGCAACCGATCCCCGCACGCGAGATCCTGGCGCGGCTCATGGATGGCAGCGAACTGAATCTCTACAGGGAGCGCTACGGCACGAGCCTCATTTGTGGGACCGGTGCAATCGGTGGGTATCCCGTTGGTGTACTAATCAATGACGGGGCGCTGTTCAGCGATAGCGCCCAGAAGGCTGCGAACTTCATTGAGCTGTGTAGCCAGAGCGATATTCCATTGCTCTTTCTACACAACATCAGTGGTTTCATGGTGGGGGTTTCGTACGAGCAAGGCGGCATTGCCAAAGACGGCGCCAAGATGGTCAATGCCGTCTCCACTGCCCGTGTGCCCAAATTCAGCGTGGTCGTCGGCGGCAGCTATGGTGCTGGGGCCTACGCAATGTGCGGACGGGCCTTCGGTCCCAGATTGATGGCCATGTGGCCGAATGCGCGCACTTCGGTGATGGGCGGCGAGCAAGCCGCCACTGTCCTCGCCCTTGTGAGACAAGAGCAACTGGCACGAAAGGGGCAGGAGTTCACGGGAGAAGAGGTGGAGGCGTTCAAACAGCCCATCCGGGATCACTATGCAGAGATGAGCACAGCAATCCACGCTGCGTCCAAGCTCTGGGTGGATAGCGTGCTCGACCCGGCAGATACAAGGGCGTGGCTGACACTGGGGCTGGCGCTCGCTGCTGCGAGCCCAAAGCAAGATACGCGTTTCGGCGTCTTCAGGATGTAAACATAATGTTCAAGCGAGTACTGATTGCCAACCGATGCGAAATCGCCTGTCGAGTGGCGCGCACCTGTCGTGCGCTCGGCGTTGAATACGTCGTCGTCTACACTGATGCAGATGCAAAGTCGCCCCATATCGAAGGCGCTGTTGCGGCCGTGAACATTGGAGCTGGACCTGCGCTGCAGAGCTACCTAGACGGAGAGCGCATCATTGCCGCCGCGCTGGAGTCGGGCTGCGATGCCATCCATCCAGGCTACGGCTTTCTTTCCGAGAACAGCACGTTTGCGGCGGCTGTCGATGCGGCAGGGCTGATATTCGTTGGCCCAAGGCCGGAAACCATCTCGATTCTGGGGGACAAGGCGCGGGCAAAGGCGCTAATGGCCGCTGCCGGCGTTCCGGTGGTGCCTGGTGCAGACAATGCCAGCGACGATCCCGAGACTGTCGAATACATGGTCAAGTCGGTTGGATTCCCTGCTCTTCTCAAGCCTAGCGCTGGCGGGGGGGGGAAAGGAATGCAGGTACTGACGCAGGCCGCGGGGCTGCCAGAGGCCGTGGCATCGGCGATTCGCGTGGCGCGCAGCAGCTTTGGTGATGGCCGGTTGATTGTGGAACGATACATTGAGCAGCCTCGGCATGTCGAGGTGCAGATCTTCGGGGATAGCCAAGGGAATGTGGTTCATCTTTATGAAAGAGAGTGCTCATTACAACGACGCCACCAGAAGGTGGTCGAAGAAGCCCCTGCCCCGAGCTTACCTGCCGATGTGCGCCAGCGATTGGTGCAAGCCGCGGTGCAGGGCGCACGCAGCATTCGATACCTGAATGCTGGAACTTTCGAGTTCATTATCGGGAAGGACTTACAGTTCTATTTTCTTGAAGTCAACACCCGGCTTCAAGTGGAACATCCCGTCACCGAATGCGTGACCGGCCTTGACCTTGTCGAGTGGCAATTGAAAGTAGCATCAGGCGAGCCATTGCCATTGGCGCAGGAGAGTATTCGGTGTGACGGCCATGCTGTCGAATGCCGGATCTATGCCGAGGATCCAGCTGACGGATTCAAGCCAGCCCCCGGTAGTGTGATCGACGTGCGCTGGCCGAGAGGTCTAAGGGTCGATGCCGGCGTGGCGTCTGGCGGCGCGGTCCCGCCATACTACGATCCGATGGTTGCCAAGCTCGTGGCTTACGCAACAACCCGGGAAGAGGCGTTGACTCAACTGCACAAAGGTCTCGGTGAGACGGTGTTGCTTGGCCTTACGACCAACATCGGATATCTGCGCCGTGTTCTAGCCGACACTGGCGTGCGAATGGCCGAAATTCATACCCGTTACCTCGACGACCACGGCAAGCGCTTTACGCAAGGGGACGGCAGTGTTTGCGCAGCAGCATGCGCTGTCGCAGCAAGTCTGTCCCTCACGTGCGCACCATCTCCTTGGAACGATAGTTGGGACCACAAGCTACTCGATAGGGTCTGCCTGGATTCGGCGGCACCATTGGGCCGTGCCCATATATGGGTTGATGGGCAGATGCTCTCGGTGGCCATCCAAGCCGCTCTTCAAGGCGGATGGAGGATGGGGGTCGGCGGAGAAGTTTGCGACGTAAAGATTGCCGAGGTTGTGGCTGGCGTATGGCAAGGCGTCACGGGACAATCACCCTGGTTTGCCGTTCGGCACGGTTCCGTCTGGGAAGTTCAGCTCAATGGCGACAGATTCACCTTGCTGCCAGCCCATGCGCGCACTTTCGAAGACGAGCTTGTCGCAGGCGCAGCCGTCGCGCCATTGTCGGGGACGGTTTCCTTGCTACCTGTCAACGTCGGCGATTGGGTAGAGCCAGGCGACGTACTGGCGATCATTGAGGCGATGAAAATGGAGCATAGCGTGGTGGCTGTCATCAGCGGCACGGTCCGATCTGTGGCCTTTGTTGTCGGCAATAGTGTGAAGAAGGGGGAGTTGATCGTCGACGTGCAAATCAATGAATTGCCCTCCACTTGATCTATTTTCATTCTGACAAATCAATGCCGTAGCTCATAACTTGCTGATTTTTATGGGGAAATTCCATTGCATCTGTTAAAATTTTGGCAAATTTTAAAGTAAAAATGGATAATAAAACAGAACTGCAGGGCGAGGCGGAATCGAGATGCAGGGGTGAAGTCCGCGTATTGGCACGCGGCTTGTCGCTCCTCAAGGCCTTTGAGCCGAACAATGGCTGGCTTTCCAACACCGACCTATCGGAGCTGACTGGGCTGCCCAAGCCGACGGTTTCCCGTATTACTGCGAACCTCACGGAGGCCGGGTATTTACGTTACTCGGGGGAAAGGGCTGCGTACCGGCTTGGAACCTCGATTCTCTCCCTCGGGTTTGTGGCTGCATCAAATCGCAATCTCGTAGTAGTTGCCAGACCGCTGATGCAGGCATTGGCGGATCAACACAATGTATCAGTCGTCCTTGCATCGCCGGATGGCGGGAGCATGGTGTGCCACGAGGTTGTCCACAGCCGCAACATGCTGTTCACCTTGCGCGTGCGCGCAGGCTCTAGACTTCGTCTTGGGCAATCGGCTTTAGGGCATGCGTTGATTGGATCAATGGGAGACGCTGAGCGCCACCGTTTTCTGGCTAATTTGTCGGAGGACGATCCACAGACAGCGTCATCCCTGCAGGAGCAAGTCGAGGCCATCGTCAGCCAAGTAAAGCACAAGCAGTACTGCGTCGCGGCCGGAAGCCTGGAGCAAGGCATCAACGGCGTTGCCGTAGTCATCGATACACCCGATCAACCGCACTCCTATGCCTTGGGCTGTGCCGCGCCTGCTAACACCTTGAGCGTTGAGAGTATCGAAGACGTCGTTGCGCAAGACCTGCTTGCGCTTAAAGCCCGTCTCGAGACAGAACTCATTTCCTCAGCCAAATCCATGGAGCTTTAATGGTTCGTACCAGAAAGCCAGAAGCCCCCACCGCCGATCTTCAAGCCACTTTGAGCCCAGGCGCCGAGGTCGACTCGCTTCGACGTGGGCTTGAGATCCTGCGATTGTTCGATGCAAGACACCGAGCACTGCAAGTTACGGATATCGCTGCAAAGATTGGGCTTTCCCGTGTTACAGCATCCAAGCTGATTGCAACACTGGAGTCTCATAATTTTCTGCGAGCAAGTGGCCAAGCCGGGGGGTACGAACCCCATGTCGCGTGCTTGACGCTTGGAAGAGCAGTCCGGCGTGGATTAGTGATTGCCGAGATTGCTCGACCGAAAATGCATGTGTTATCGGAGAGGTTTGACGTGCATGTCTGCCTGACGACACGTGACCGGCTGCATATGCTCGTGGTTGAGCATTGCGTTCCTGCGGGAAAAGTCCGTTTGGGCTTGAGCACTGGCACGCACTTGCCGATCACCACTTCGGCCTCTGGCCGGGCATACCTCTGGGCACAACCGGCAGCTTTGCGGTCAAAGCTGATGGAATCGCTAGAAGAGGCGGAGAAGGACCACTCATTTAAGATGATGTCCAGCGTATACGCAGCATTTCAGGAGCTGGAGGAGCGCGGCTGGTGCTTCCTCGCATCGCCCGTGACAAGCCAGACCAGTTCGATCGCGACGCCCATCCGTGTAGACGACGAGGCCAACTTTGTGTTGGCCGTCATGGCAATCGGAGATAGCGAGATGGAGCCGCGCTTGCGCGACGTGATAGCGCCCGAGTTGCTCATGGTTGCTGGCCAGATCTCCCAAGAGCTCCAGGTGGAGGGCTAAGAAGGGTTCTGACCGCGTCTTTGAACCGGTGCGGTTCAGTGGGCATCCGCTGAGGTCTGCACTGCGCAAGCGTAGCCGAGGTCCGACCAGGGCCGCTCGATGGATACGCCGCAATAGCTCGCGATAAGTATGCGGCTGGCGATCCCATCTTGAGACAGCTTTGTTGAACAGGCATGGTGTGCACGATGGAGATCATGCACACCATGGCGAGCGAGGCGCTCGCCCAACGTCCCAAGCGGCGTTACTACAGCCCAGAACTCAAAACTCAGGTCGTGGCGCAATGCCAGGGCAGCGGCGCATCTGTTGCCCGGGTGGCCCTGGCCCATGGCATCAATGCCAACATCGTCCATCGATGGCTGCGCGAGCAGACTGCGCAACGGATGCCGGCGGTCCGCAACGAATTCGTTGCCCTGGCCCTGACGTCCGTGGCTGTGCAACAACCTGCGCCTGCATCTGAGCCAGCGAGCCCGCCACGCGACATCCGTGTGGAGGTTCGGCGCAATGCCGGCAGGGTCACTTGGCTCCGTTGATCCAGTGCATATCTGGGCAGTCTTCGGCCTTGGAGCGGTGCCTTCTTGCTTCCTTTGGCACAGACTGCACGAGCGTTGGGGCACCGGTCGCAGCCTGATGCTCAACTTGTTGGTTCAAGCTGTCGGTGTTGCCCTCCCGGCCACACACACACCGGTCGCCTATATCTTGAGCGCTTTGCTGGTTGGTGGAACCTTTATGGGCACGGTCACGATCGCCATGCCGGCTGCCCGCCGAGTTGCATCAAAGGTACGGTTCAATATGCTTGCCGTCATGACGGCCGCCTACGGGGTAGGTCAAATCATCGGGCCGTTGATCGCCAGCTGGCTCTATGCAAAGACGGGTAGTTTCGACATTTCACTCATGATTGCTGCCGCAACACTTGTCGTTGCTGCCTTGATGTGCGTCGTTCGTCAGCCTGTCTCTCGCGGATGAATGATCGCTACGGCGTAAACGATAGGCCGACGATTAGGGCTAAAGGCGAAGCGCAGTGACGAGGCAGCGTGACCCTGCCTCGTTTCCACGTACACCAAGTCATGCAGCCAATAGGCTGCTCTCCTTTGTGACCGGGGCCATGAATCCGATGGCCGTGTGCATGCGCACCCGGTTGTAAAAGCCCTCGATCCAGTCCACGATGTCCAGCCTTGCCTGGGCCCGGGTGTCATAGCGTACCTGGTAGATCCGCTCGACTTTGAGCGTTTTGAAGAAGCTCTCCATGGCCGCGTTGACGCTCCTATGTCAAGGGCCAAGTGAGGATTCAGCCAAATCAGCCAGGATGAGCGGATAGAGTTCGCGCACGATATAGCGTTTGAGGCATCGGTGG
>JAMNYN010000059.1 GCA_023622805.1 Pseudomonadota bacterium
CGTGCAAGGCGTGTTCCAGCACGTCAAGGGCGTGAGCAACGCCGCCTCGGGCTATGCCGGCGGTGATGCCAAAACAGCGCACTATGATGCCGTCGGCTCGGGCCGTACCGGCCATGCCGAAGCCGTGCGCATCAGCTACGACCCGCAGCAGATCAGCTACGGCCGGCTGCTGCAAATCTATTTCTCGGTGGCGCACGACCCGACCGAACTCAACCGCCAGGGCCCCGACAGCGGCACGCAGTACCGCTCGACCGTGTTCGCGGAAAACGCCGACCAGGCGCGCATCGCCAGGGACTACATCGCCCAGCTCAACCAGGCCAGGACCTACGGCAAACCGCTGGCCACCACGGTGGAACTGTCCAAGCCCTTTTACCTGGCCGAGGACTACCACCAGGACTATCTGGTGCAGCACCCGAACCAGCCCTATATAGCCATCAACGACCTGCCCAAGATCGCCGAACTCCGGAAGCTATTCCCCGAAATGTACAAAACCACGCCGGCGCTGTTTCACGCGGCAAAGGCCCAGTGAGCTGCAGACCTTCCCGCAGCCGCTTCACATCTCGAGCCGCCCATCGTCCTTGCCCGCCGATGGGCGGGCGCACTCGTGCAGCCAGTTCATGAACACCTGCAAGCGTTTGGGGATGGTAGCCAGCGGCGGATGCACCAGGTAATAGTCGTAATGGCCTGAGCGGCGAAAGCCGGTGAAAGGCAGTATCAGCTCGCCCCGATCCACCCGTTTTTGCACCAGCTGCTCGCGGCCGATGGCAATGCCGGCATGGTTCATGGCCGCCGTCACGCTCAGGTCGGAGCGATCGAACGTCAGACTGCGCTTGGGCAGCAGGGCCAGCATATGGTGCTGCTCTGCCCAGAGCGTCCATTCCGCGTCATAGGCTGCATGGTCCCAGGCCAGGGAGTCATGCAAAAGCGTGCAATGCTTCAGGTTCTCGGGATTTTCGTGCAACCGATGGCGCTGCGCATAGGCGGGGCTGCACACCGGCGCCAGCCGTTCGCGCATCAGGCGGTGGCTCGTCAGCCCGGGAAATTCGCCATTGGCGTAGTACAGCGCCAGGTCGATCTTGCGGGTGCGGAAGTCGACATTGTCATTGCCCACCCGCAGATCCAGCGAGACCAGGGGGTAGCGCTCAAAAAAGTCGGCCAGCCTGGGGACCAGCCAGCATTGGGCCACCGAGGGCCGGACATAGAGCGCGATGGCGCCAGCCACTTCCACTTGCGAGGATTGCTCCAGGGCGTCGGACAACTCGCCCATGGCATCCTGCAAGATGTTGAAGATGCGCTCGCCCTCCTCCGTCAGACCGACCTGGCGGGTCAGGCGCAGGAACAGCTTGATGTCCAAGGCCGCTTCCAGCCGACTGATGCGGTGGCTCACGGCGCTGGCGGTCAGACACAGCTCCTGCGCCGCGCGCGTGAAGCTCAGATGGCGCGCCGCCACCAAAAAGGTATGCAGATTCGCGAACTGGCTGCTGTTGAGCCTGGAGCTGATACGGGGAGGAAGATTGAGCACGACAGTTTTCCTTCAGCCGCCGCCGCGCATGTGCACCGCGTGCAGCCTAGCCTGCAACATTCTCCAGCAATTGGCGGCCCTTGGCGAGGTAGGCCTGCATCTCGTCCGCGGGCACCATGTTGCCGCCCGTGGCCCAGACCAGGTGGGTGGCGTTTGCCATGGTCTGGCTGTCCAGGCCCGTGCGGGCCTGATAGCCCGGGTCCGCATGGACTCTGGCGATGCCTGGCACGCCGGCCAGCGCGGACGGCTCCAGGCGCAGGCCTTCGCTGCGCTCCATCAGCGCCAGCAGGCAGTACAGCTCTTCATCGCTGACGGTGTAGAAACCATCGAGCAGACGCTGCATGGCTTGTCCGACAAAGCCCGAAGCGCGGCCGACAGCCAGTCCATCGGCCGCGGTCACGTTGTCGATGCCGAAGTCCTGCACGGAGATCTTGTCGTGCAGCCCGGTGTAAACGCCCAGGAACATGCACGGCGAGTGGGTGGGCTCGGCGAAGATGCAGTGCACGGCATCGCCGAAAGCCAGCTTCAAGCCGAAGGCCACGCCGCCCGGCGCGCCGCCGACGCCGCAAGGCAGATAGACAAACCGCGGATGCTGGGCATCGACGGCAATGCCGGCTTGCGCCAACTGCCCTTTGAGCCGCTCGGCAGCGACCGAGTAGCCCAGGAACAGGTTGACCGAGTTCTCATCGTCGACGAAGTGGCAGCTGGGATCGGCCTCGGCCTGCTTGCGACCTTGCTCCACGGCGACGCTGTAATCCGAGGCGTACTCCACGACCGTGACGCCATGTGAGCGCAGCCTGTCCTTCTTCCATTGCCGGGCATCCGCGGACATGTGCACCGTCACCTGGAATCCCAGCGCCGCGCCCATGATGCCGATCGACATGCCCAGGTTGCCGGTCGAGCCGACCGCGATCTTGTATTGGCCGAAGAAGGCCCGGGCCCGGTCGCTGTCCAGCAAGCCGTAGTCATCCTCCAGCGTCAGCAGACCGCCCGCCAGCGCCAGGTCTTCGGCATGCTTGAGCACTTCATAGATGCCGCCGCGCGCCTTGATGGAGCCGGAAATGGGCAGGTGGCTGTCCCGCTTGAGCCACAGCGCGCCTTGCAGGGCCTGGCCGTAGCGCTCGGCCAGCAAGGGCGACAGCTGCAGCAATGGCTGAATGTCCGACTCGATGATGCCGCTGCTAGCCGCGGTTTGCGGGAATGCGCGCTGCAGGTAGGACGCAAAGCGCGCCAGTCGCGCGCTGGCATCGGCCACGTCGGCGGCGGTCAAGCCCACATCGCCCAGGGCTTGCGCCACCGGCGCCACCGCGGGATTGAACCAGGTGGTTTCCTGCAGCGCGACCAGGTCGCGAATCAAGGGATGGCTGGCATACCAGCCTTCAAGTGTTTTTCCTGAAATCATGATGGGTTTCTTCTATTTAGACGGTGGAATCAAACAACGCGCGACAGCAGCAGCGTCAGCGCCAGCGCGACACACGAAGCCAGCACGGTGGCCGAAGTGAACTTCTTCAAGGCGTCGGCCAAGGAGACGCCCAGGTATTCCTTGACCACCCAGAACGCCGAGTCCGTCACATGGGTCCAGCCGATGGCACCGGCGCCAATGGCGACCGCAATGATTTCCTTGCTCACCGTGGGATGCGCTCCCAGCATCGGCGCCACCATGCCGGCGGCGCTGATCATGGCCACCGTGGCCGAGCCGACGGCGAAGTGCATCAGCCCGGCCACCAGCCAGGCCAGGATGATGGGGTTCATATTGAATTGCGCCAGCGAACCGGCCAGCGCCGTGCCCACGCCGCTGTCGATCAGGATGCCGTTGAAGGCCCCGCCGGCACCGATGATCAGCAGGATGCTGGCCAGCGGAGGCAGGCTTTTCTGGGTGTGCTTGAGCAGGTCCTGCATGGACAGGCCGCGGCGCAGGCCCAGCGCCCAATAGGCGAACAGCACGGCAATGGACAGCGCGATCAGCGGCGTTCCCAGAAACGACACCACGCGAAATGCCGCGGAATCGGGGGGCAGGCTGGCGGCGAAGCTTTTGCCCACCATCAACAGCAAAGGCAGCAGGATGGTCAGCAGCGTCAAGCCCAGGCTGGGCAGATCCCGGCTTTCACGGTCCTCGCAATGCTCTTCCAGAAAGGCCTCTTGCGTGGCCGGCGCCTGGGGCTTGCACACCAGCTTGATCCACAGCGGCCCGGCAATGATGGCCGTGGGCAAGGCCACGATGAGGCCGTAGACGATGACCTTGCCCACATCGGCGCCCAGCAGCCCGGTGATGGCCATGGCCGCGGGGTGCGGGGGCAGCATGCAATGCACGGCCATCAAGGACACGGCCAAGGGCACGCCCAGGTACAGCAGATTGATCCTGGTCTCTTTAGCCACGACATAGATCAGCGGAATGAGCAGAACAAAGCCCACCTCGAAGAACACCGGTATGCCGGCGATGAAGCCGACCAGCATCATGGCCCAGGAAGCACGTTCCTTGCCCAATGCGTTCAACAGCGTCTGGGCGATGCGCTCGGCCCCGCCGGACTCTTCCAGCATCTTGCCGAGGATGCCGCCCAGGCCAATGATGGTGGCCAGAAAGCCCAGGGTGCCGCCAACCCCTTTTTCAAACGAGGCGGCGATCTGCAGCAGCGGCATGCCGGATCCGACACCCACCACAAAGGACGCTGCGATCAAGGCCAGAAAGGCGTGGACGCGCACTTTGACGATGAGAAAGACGATCAACAAGATGGCGGCAAGCAACACCAGCAAGAGAGAGGAACCACTGTGCATGAAATCTCCTAGACGAGCTTTGTTTTTTGAAAAAAATGATATGGATCAAGCTCTTTGCAGGGATTAAAGATCGCGGCACAGGATCTGACAAAGGATGAATTTTCACCGAATGGATGACGTGGAGTCATCCATGGAGGCGCAGTTTTCGCCCCCTCTCTGGACACCATGGAACGCTCGGCGCGCTGGCGTTTCGGCGCAGGACATGGACCGGCTGATGGCCAAGAGGTTGCTGCCCAGTCAGGCATCGGATGCACGCGTCGTGCTGGACGGCAAGCGTGGCGCCTACCCTCGCCCTCTACAAAAATCCATCTCTTGCCCACACCTGACCAGCGGTCCCCTCGGGCTGCAACAAGAGGCATACCAATACACACGTCCCCTCTCATAACTGCCGACAACTGGCGCTTATTCAGGCATCTGTCAACCCATATCTGAGCGGTGCGAGAAATTTCGCATGATCGATGATCATTGCCATGAGTGGTCTCAATATCGATCTCGATTGAGGAGCGGGCTATGAGGAATTTCTCGAATCCTGGGCGTCTTCCCAGCGCCTTCGTGCTCACTCTTTGTGCCGTAACTGCTTTTGCACAGGATCTGGGATTTGCTGACGAGCTTAAAGATTACGGGGTTTCAGCAACCAAATACCCCAGGCCGAGAAGTGCCGGCTACGGTACGGCTACACCGACGGAAATTCCCGGTGCCAAAGTCGTGACGACCAAGGATCTGATCAGCATGCTGGTCAGTGACACCAAGCCAATCGTGGTGGCGGCGTATCGCGCCGAAAAAACGGTGGCCGGCGGCGTCGTGATGGATGGCGCCGGTGAAGATAGATTGTTGGGGCAGGACAAAGAAAAATTTGACAACGCCCTGTCTGGACTGACGGCAGGTGATAAATCCAAACCGATCGTGTTTTATTGCCACGGATCGAAATGCTGGCTTTCCTATAACGCGACATTGCATGCCGTAGATTTGGGTTACTCCAACGTGTACTGGTATCGAGGGGGACGGGATGCATGGAAAGCAGCTGATCAAAAATTCAAAACGCCGGCTGGGAGCTGGTAAGTAGTCGAAAGACGCCCCAGAAGTCTGGACGGAAGAAGAACGCTGAAAATTCCCGGGGTGAACCGCACGCCGCAGGTGCAGGGTCGAGCGGGAACTGGCCAGGCCGGAGCGCGCAAAGATGGTTTCCTGGCGGAACAACGGCAGATGATCGGCGTATTTGGCCACCAGCACCTGGCTGATTGCCTCGCTCTGCGCGCAGGCCCGCTTGCCACCGACGTGGCGCTCCACCGTGAACACACCGGGCACACAGTCCAGCTTCTCGACCATGTCTTCACCGATGCGCCGTCGCACAGCCACAGGCGCAGGTGGGCCGGCAACGGCTGGCGATGTTCGATTTCGATGGCGACCGGCCGCCAGGTCAGCCTCGATCTCGTCTTCGAGCAGGTTGTACTGCTCGGCGTTGAAGCGTTCGGACTGGGTTGCCCTGGCTGTGAAGCGTCAATAACTTATTTCTCGACACGTTGAGTCTGGACATGGGCGCGATGCCGCCCATGCCGCTATGGGGTCGGTGCCGGTTGCAATGGTGCTGCCAACTCGCCAAGGCGATTGCTCGATGGGCTGAGAAACGTTGCCGCAGGCAAATACGACTTGTAGCCATCGTCGTAGACCGGCGCCAGCCTCTGGGCGTGTCTCATGCCACCACCTACCGCCTTGTGCGAGACCAAAAGTTGGTGCTTGTCAAAGTCGGGAAGCGCGCGAGCGGAATCACGGCTGAATCCCTCGAAAATCCCCTTCAGATCCAGCCGCGCCAAAATGCTTAGTAAGTCGTTGCGAATGACTCATTTTTTACTGGTAGCCAGACGGGTAGCTGGAGGCAAACCGTAAAAAAAGTCAATCGCAACCAATTGATTTTATTAAGGATTTAAAAAAAATGAAAATTGCCACCTGGAACGTCAACTCCCTCACCGTGCGCCTGCCCCAGGTGCTCGACTGGCTGCAAGCCAACCCGGTCGATGCGCTGGCCTTGCAGGAGCTCAAGCTCACCGACGACAAGTTCCCCCTGCTGGCCTTGCAGGAAGCCGGCTACCACGCGGTCACCCATGGGCAGAAAACCTATAACGGCGTGGCCATTCTGAGCCGCACACCGGCGCGCGACGTGGTGCGCAATATCCCGGACCTGGAAGATCCGCAGGCGCGCATCATCGCCGCCACGCTGGACACCGCCACGGGCCCGCTGCGCCTGATCAACGGCTACTTCGTCAACGGCCAGGAACCAGGCAGCGAGAAATTTGCCTACAAGATGCGCTGGCTGGAAGCGCTGCGCGACTGGGTGCGCCAGGAGCTGGCTGCCAACGAGCGACTGGTGCTGGTCGGTGACTTCAACGTCGCGCCCGAAGACCGCGACTCGTTCGACCCCGAAGGCCTGCGCGAAACCATCCATCACACGACCGAGGAACGCCAGCATTTCCGCGACCTGCTGCAGCTGGGCATGACCGATGCCTTCCGCATGTTCGAGCAGCCCGAGAAAAGCTTTTCCTGGTGGGATTACCGCATGCTGGGTTTTCAGAAGAACCGCGGCCTGCGCATCGACCACATCCTGGTCAGCGACGCCCTCAAGCCCAGCGTCAGCGCCTGCGTCATCGACCGCGCGCCCCGCAAGAACCCGCAGCCGAGCGACCATGCCCCCGTGGTGGTGACCCTGGACTGAGGGCTCGCCCCGCTCGCAGCCGATGCAACTCATGCGGCCCAGCAAGGGGACACCAAGCAAGGGCCGCCCCGCAGCGATGGTGTCGTCCCCCTTGGGGGAAGCCGCGTCAGCGGCTCAGGGGGTACTCCTATTCACCCCGGCAAGCAGGCCCGCAGCCAGTGCAGCGCTTCGATGCTGCGCTGCACCGCCATGGCCTGGCGCTGCAGCAGGGAGTGCGCGGCCTCTGGCAGGCTTTCGCGCAGCGCCGCACCATAGGCCAGCAGCAGGACTCTTTCGGCTTCCTCGCTGGCGTCGAGCAGGCTGTGGTCGGTGTGCGGGCCCATGGCGGCCTTGATCGACTCCCAGCCACGCTGCAGTGAGCCCGCAAACGAGCGCCCGGCGCCCGTTGTCGCCACCAGAGTGAACTCGCGCGTCAGATCGCGTGAGGCGGATTCGAAATCCTGACCGTGGCGGCCCAGCACCTGCTGCAACAGGCCTTGCGGCGTTTGCGCGGCAGCGATCTGCAGGCTTTTCACGGTCTGCAGGTTCAGGCGCTGCAGGCCCTGGACCATGGCCAGCAACTGCGGCC
>JAMNYN010000057.1 GCA_023622805.1 Pseudomonadota bacterium
GCCGGCCCAGGCGGGGGAAGTCGCCGTGGCCGTGGCCTCGAACTTCACGGCACCCATGAAGCAGATTGCCCAGGACTTCGCCAAGGACACCGGCCACACGGCCCAGCTGTCGTTCGGCGCCACGGGCAAGTTCTACGCGCAAATCATCAACGGCGGTCCGTTCGAAGTGCTGCTCGCGGCCGACGACACCACGCCCGAGAAGCTGGTGGGCGAAGGCCAGGCCGTGGCCGCCTCGCGCTTCACCTATGCCATCGGCCAGCTGGTGCTGTGGAGCCCCCAGGCCGGCTATGTGGACGACAAGGGCGCCGTGCTCAAGACCGGTGACTTCAAGCACATTTCCATCGCCAACCCCAAGCTCGCGCCCTACGGCCTGGCGGCCATGCAGACGCTGGACAAGATGAACCTGATGGCCAGCGTGGTGCCGCGCATGGTCACGGGCGAGAACATCGCCCAAACCTACCAGTTCATCGCCAGCGGCAATGCCCAGCTCGGTTTCGTGGCGCTGTCGCAGGTGCTGGAAAACGGCAAGCTGCGCGCCGGCTCGGCCTGGCAGGTGCCGGCCAGCATGCACGATCCCATCCGCCAGGATGCGGTCGTGCTCAACAAGGGCAAGGACAATGGCGCGGCCGCGGCCTTGATGCAGTACCTCAAGGGCGACAAGGCGCGGGCCGTGATGACCTCCTTCGGCTACAGTTTCTAAGCTTCCCGTCCTCCCCAGGGCCTGGCTGCACCTCTTGCACCCAGGCCCGTTTCACGTTTCTGCCCTGCCCATGCCGCTTTCTTCCGAAGACCTGGCCGCCATCGTCCTGACGCTGGAGCTGGCCGCCACGACCACCGTGCTGCTGATGCTGCTGGGAACGCCGCTGGCCTGGTGGCTGGCCCATACCCACTCGCGCTGGCGCGGCGCCGTGGGCGCGCTGGTGGCGCTGCCGCTGGTGCTGCCGCCCACGGTGATCGGCTTTTACCTGCTGATCACCATGGGCCCGCACGGCGCCGTGGGCCAGTTCGTGCGCTGGCTGGGCCTGCCCCAGCTGCCGTTCAGCTTCCCCGGCCTGGTGATCGGCTCGCTGGTCTACTCCCTGCCTTTCACCGTGCAGCCGCTGCAGCGCGCGTTCGAGAACCTGGGGCGCCGCCCCATGGAAGCCGCGGCCACGCTGGGCGCGGGCCCGCTGGACCGTTTTCTCACCGTGGCCCTGCCGCTGGCGCGCCCGGGCTTCATCACCGCTGCCGTGCTGACCTTTGCCCACACCGTGGGTGAGTTCGGCGTGGTGCTGATGCTCGGCGGCAATATTCCCGGCGTGACGCGCGTGGTCTCGGTGCAGATTTACGACCATGTCGAAGCCATGGAGTACACCCAGGCCCACTGGTTGGCCGGCGGCATGGTGATTTTTTCCTTCCTGGTGCTGATGGCACTGAACCTGCTGCAGCCCAAGGAGCGCCACGCATGAACTCCCGTCTTTCACCTGAACCGCGCATCCTGGCGCAGCTGCGGTGGCAGCGCCAGGCCTTCACCCTGGATGTGGACCTGGACCTGCCAGGGCGCGGCGTGACCGCGCTGTTCGGTCCTTCGGGCTGCGGCAAGACCAGCTGCCTGCGCGCCATCGCCGGACTGGAGCGGGCCCAGGGCAGGGTCGCCGTCAACGGCCAGCTCTGGCAGGACGACGCCCACGGCCACTGGCTGCCCACCCACCGCCGCACGCTGGGCTATGTCTTCCAGGAAGCCAGCCTGTTCAGCCACCTCACGGTGCAGGCCAATATCGGCTATGGCGCCAAGCGCCAGGATGCCCAGCGCGTGGCCATTCCCCAGGCCGTGGAACTGCTGGGCATAGGCCCGCTGATGCAGCGCATGCCGTCGGGTCTGTCGGGCGGCGAGCGCCAGCGCGTGGCCATCGCGCGCGCGCTGGCATCCAGCCCCCAGCTGCTGCTGATGGACGAGCCCCTGGCCGCCCTGGACGCGCAGCGCAAGGCCGAAGTCCTGCCCTATCTGGACCGGCTGCAGCGCGCGCTGGACCTGCCCATTCTCTACGTCAGCCATGCGCTGGACGAAGTGGCGCAACTGGCCGACCACCTGGTGCTGCTGCAGGACGGCCGGGTGCGTGCCCAGGGGCCCACCGACATCCTGCTGTCGCGCCTGGACCTGCCGCTGAGCCATGGCGAGGCAGCGGCGGCCGTGGTCTCGGGCACCGTGGCCAGCCACGACGCAGGCGACCACCTGAGCACGGTGCTGTTCCCCGGCGGACAGCTGCAGCTGGTCACGACCCGGCCCCGCCCCGTGGGCACCGACGTGCGGCTGCGCGTGCCGGCCAGCGGCGTGAGCCTGGCACTGGCTGCGCCTGCGGACAGCAGCATTCTCAACAGCCTGCCCGCACGCGTGAGCGGCCTGCGCGAAGACGGCCCGGGCCTGGTCATGGTGGCGCTGCAGGCCGGCGACACGCCGCTGCTGGCGCGCATCACCCAACGCTCGGCACGCCACCTGGACCTGGTGCCGGGCAGCGAAGTCTTCGCCCAGGTCAAAGGCGTGGCGCTGCTCGATTGACCCTCTGGTACAACAGTGAAGCGCAGGCCCTGGCGATCCCTATTGAAAATTGATGCCCGGCCGCGCACACTTCAGGCACTTCACATGCAGGGGTTCCTATGATTGTTTTCCACTTTCATGGTTGCTCCACATGAATTTTCAAGCACGCCCAAGCCTCGCCACCGCGCTCCTGGCAGCGCTTCCCCTGCTAGCCCAGGCACAGCTGAGCAGCAACATCAGTCTGACCAGCAACTACAAAGTCCGGGGCCAGGACCAGGACAGCAGCAAGACCCGGTCGCTCAAGCCCGCACTCCAAGGGGGCTTCGACTACAACTTCGGCAACACCGGTTTCTATGTCAGCAACTGGAACTCCAGCGTGGACTGGCTGCCCCGCAACTCCCTGGAATCCGATCTGTCTGGCGGCTACCAGTTCAAGGCCGGCGGCGTCGGTCTGGATGTGGGCGCCATCACCTATCTCTACCCCGGCAACAGCGCTGGCCGCACCACGGAGGTCTATGGCGCGGCCACCTACGGCCGCTTCAGCGCCAAGTACTCCCACACCCTGTCCAAAGACTATTTTGACTATGCCGGCGCCGCATCGGGCTCCGGCCGCACGGGCCGCAACACGGGCTATCTGAGCATTGGCTTCGCACAGAAAGTGGCTCCCAGCGTTTCCGTGGAGGCATCGCTGGGCTTCACCCGCTTCAGCAGCGACATCCGGGACGCGGGAACGCCCAACTTCATGGACTACAGCGTGGGCGGCGTCTATCACCTGGGTCACGGCCTGTCGCTGAGCGCGGCCCTGGCGGGTGCCAACAAGCAGGCGTTCTTCGGCCCCGTCAACCGATCCCGCATCGTCGTCACGCTCACCAAGAATCAGTAAACCCCACGGACGCCGCCAGCTTCGCGCTGAGCACGGCTGCCGCGCCAACGCCTGGTCGCAGGGATAAGGGCTACGCCAGCCATGCGACCGATAATGCCCCCATGTCTTGCGCCGCCAACCCCACCGCCCTGCCCCACATCGACGCCCTGAGCCAGCACGCGGTCACACTGCACCGCCTGCCCGCGGAAAACGCCGCCGTGCAGGTGCAAGCGCAGGAACGCACGCTGGCCAGCGAAGTGCCCATCGCACTGGTCTTCAACGGCATCTCGCATGCGGTGATGCTGGCCACGCCCCAGGACCTGGAAGACTTTGCCCTGGGCTTTGCGCTCAGCGAAGGCCTGATCGACAGCGCGGCCGACTGCTTTGGCGTGGACGTCGCGCCGGTCGCGGCCAGTGCCGCGGGCCTGCCCGCAGGCATGGACGGCATGGAAGTGCAGATCGAGATCTCCTCGCGCTGCTTTGCGCGCCTCAAGGACCACCGGCGCAGCATGAGCGGGCGCACCGGCTGCGGCGTCTGCGGCGTCGAGAGCTTTGCGGCGCTGGATCTGTCGTTCGCGCCGCTGCCCGCGCGCGACTGGGTCGGCGCCATCGGACTGCCGCAGGTGCTGCGCGCGATGGAGGCACTGCGCGACAAGCAGCTGCTCAATGCCGAAGCCGGCGCGATCCACGCGGCCGGCTGGGCGCTGGCCGACGGCGAGCTGCAGGATGTGGTCGAAGACGTGGGCCGGCACAATGCGCTGGACAAGCTGCTGGGCCGGCTGGCGCGCACCGGCCGACTGGGCGAGCCCGGTTTTGTCGTGCTGTCCAGCCGCGGCAGCCATGAGCTGGTGCGCAAATGCGCCAAGCTGGGCATAGGCGCGCTCGCGACGATTTCCGCGCCCACAGCCATGGGCGTGCGCATGGCCGAACTCACGGGCCTGCGCTTCTGGGGCCTGTGCCGCGCGCCCAGCGCCGTGCTCTACGCGCCGGGCGTAGCCCCGGCCACCGCCTGACCGAGCCTGCGCAAGTCTCGCCACTGCGGCCAAGGCCCCATGCGGGCCAGCCGGGTCATCCATAGACGTCAATTTTTAACAAATTGCTATGGAACATTTTGACCAAATAGTGTTTCTCAAACTAACGAGCTTGGCATGCCATCGCCGGCGCACACGGCTGGATGGAGCAAGGAACTGCGCCCACCCCGGCCAGGTCTCTTAGATTGAAACCCATTGAGCAGCATCAAAATGGCCACCTACCGCAACGCAGACCAACCCGGCACAATGGAATACCGCTCATACTCTTCGGGCGAGTATGCAACCAGCACTGCCGCCGGCCATGCCGCAGCAATCCATGAGGCAGCCGCTGACATATTGGCGATCATCGCCAGCAGCGCGGCAAGAGGCGCGCTAACAGGTGCGATCGCCGGCACAGTCGCAAACCTGCATGCCAACGCCAGCTTTTATGGCGTCCTGTATCACACAGTCCCTGGCGCAATCAAAGGCATGCATTGCGGAATTTTCAAATCCATTATTCCTTCCATTTTCGGCAAAGAATTCAGCGACGATTTCAAGCTCGGGAACATGATCGAATCCGTATTCGCCAACGAATTCCCGATAGTCGCACTGAGCGCGGATAACAACATCGTCGAACATGTACTTTTCCCGCCAATAGTAGACAAGTCCGCACATCTTCTTTACCAAATCAAATACCATTCCAACCCGGAAGTTCGTCTTGCGCCGCCAGCCTCCGCCGACCAAGCAAACGAATCAGAATCGAAGAGCCATACGCCATCTGATTATCAAGCAAAAAACTGCGGCCACATCTGCACCATCACAAAGTTCAGCATATTGGGTGCGATGTCGATGTATGGCGCAAAAATGATCAATGCACTGCCCCAGGAACACATATTCAAAATATTATCTTCATACCTGTTTCGCGGGGCATTGGATCACATATACGACCGCACCATCAACAAGCTGATTTTCTCAAAAATCGACAAGGCATTGGACCTCCGTCTTTTTCCTGCACATGGGTCGGAAGACCATGAACTTCTCAACCCACTGACAAAATCCGGCGCCAACCCGAATGCCGTCGACACACATGGCGACGACCCTTTGGCTGGCGCGCGCGTCGAGCTTCTCGGACAGTGCGAGCACACGGGCACCGAGGCAAGTCTCGGTTTCTGAAAAGCCGCGCCCCGGAAAATGGCGGGTTGACGGGCACGCCCGCAGGAAAATTCGCGACAGCATGGCACGGCGGGAGCGTGCATCCTGGCCAGACATGCCCCAGCGCGCCACTGTGCGGCCGGCAAGTCCGTAGAATCGCGGCCTCAGCCACTGGATATACACCATGCACCGCTGCCTCCGTTTTTCCTCTTTCCGCGCCCTGGCCGCGGCCTTGGCCCTGCTGACCGGCGCTGCCTGGCTGCCGGCCCAGGCGCAACCGACGGCCGCCGCTGCCGGCACGCGCAATTTCCCGCCTGCCGCCCTGCGCGGCACGCTGGTGATTGGCACCATGCCCGACGTCCAGCTCAACGGCAAGCCCCTGCGCACCACGCCGGGCTTTCGGCTGTTCAGCGCCGACGGGCGGCTGCTCATGGGTCACACCCTGACCGGCCAGAAGCTGCTGGTCAACTACGTGATCGAGCCCAGCACCCAATGGCTGCACACCGCCTGGGTGCTGACGCCAGAAGAAGCCGCGCTCAAGCGCCCCTGATTACCCCGGGCCGCGCGCCCGCGCTGCCAGCTTGCTGCAGCCGCATGCAGCGGCACCACGCTTTCCGAGAATTCCACGATGTCCAAAAAAGTATTTATCAAGACCTTCGGCTGCCAGATGAACGAGTACGACTCGGACAAGATGGCCGATGTGCTCAACGCCGCCCAAGGCTACGAGCCCACACAGGATGTGGATGAAGCCGACCTGATCCTGTTCAACACCTGCTCGGTGCGCGAAAAAGCCCAGGAAAAAGTCTTCAGCGACCTGGGTCGCATCAAGCACCTGAAGAAAAAAGGCGTGCTGATCGGCGTGGGCGGCTGCGTGGCCAGCCAGGAAGGCGCGGAAATCATCAAGCGCGCGCCTTACGTGGACGTGGTCTTCGGCCCCCAGACCCTGCACCGCCTGCCGGATCTGCTCAATGCCCGCGCCACCCTGGCCAAGCCCCAGGTCGACATCAGCTTTCCCGAGATCGAAAAGTTCGACCACCTGCCGCCGGCACGCGTGGACGGCGCCTCGGCCTTCGTGTCCATCATGGAAGGCTGCTCCAAGTACTGCAGCTACTGCGTCGTGCCCTATACGCGCGGCGAGGAAGTCAGCCGCCCGTTTGACGACGTGCTGGTCGAAGTCGCGGGCCTGGCCGACCAGGGCGTGAAGGAAGTCACGCTGCTGGGCCAGAACGTCAACGCCTACCTGGGCAAGATGGGCGACACCCAGGAAATCGCCGACTTCGCGCTGCTGCTCGAATACGTGAGCGACATCCCCGGCATCGAACGCATCCGCTACACCACCAGCCACCCCAACGAGTTCACGCCGCGCCTGATCGAGGCCTACGCCAAGCTGCCCAAGCTGGTCAGCCACCTGCACCTGCCGGTGCAACACGGCTCGGACCGGATCCTGATGGCCATGAAGCGCGGCTACACCGCTATGGAATACAAAAGCACGGTGCGCAAGCTGCGCGCGATCCGCCCGGATCTGGCCATGAGCAGCGACTTCATCGTCGGCTTCCCTGGCGAGACCGAGGAAGACTTCCAGAAGATGATGAAGCTCATAGCCGACGTGCGCTTCGACAACTCCTTCAGCTTCATCTTCAGCCCCCGCCCGGGCACGCCCGCGGCCAACCTGCCCGACGACACGCCGCACGACGTCAAGCTGCGCCGCCTGCAGGAGCTGCAGGCCGTGATCAATCGCAACATCAAGGACATCAGCGAAGAGCGCGTGGGCACGGTGCAGCGCCTGCTGGTCGAAGGCCTGAGCAAGCGCGACGGCAGCGAACTGATGGGCCGCACGGAGTGCAACCGCGTGGTCAACTTCCCCGCGCACGGCCAGCAGGAACGCCTGGTCGGCCAGATGGTGGACGTGACGATTACCGCAGCCAAGGCCTATACGCTGCGCGGCGAAGTGCGCATCAAGGACTGAGCCTGCCCGGGCATTCCCGCGCCCGGCTG
>JAMNYN010000698.1 GCA_023622805.1 Pseudomonadota bacterium
TCCCTTTACAAGAAACTTCAGCGGCTCGTGCCGGCTGCAAAAAAAGGCGACGCCCACCGTGTACTCACAAATTTTCCTGACCAACGTGCTGCGCATGCTGGACGAGAAAAACATGACCAAGAAGGCCTTGGCCGAGAAGGCGGGCATGTCCATTTCCTTTCTGTCGGATCTGACCAATGGCAAGGCCAATCCATCGCTCAAGATCATGGCCGCCATCGCCAGCGCGCTGGAGGTGTCCCTGCCGTCGCTGCTCGAAGTCGCGCAGGACGTCCCGGCCGTGAGCGACGGGGTCGGCAGCTACCAGGTGACGCGCCGACTGCCCCCTGGCATGGCGCGCGTGGCCGCGGTGCTCACCGACTACCAAGCCTTCAATGTGCGCCAGTGGGACGAGGCCAACCGCAAGTTGATCGCCAAGTCCAAGGGCCGCGGCGCCTGACGCAAACGGGCCCTTTTAGCCGCTAAAACTCGCGGCCAGGCAGCCATCCTGTCTGCCAACAGGTCGGTAATCTCAGGTAACACTTCTTTTTCTGGCGAGCTTGTTTGGCCATTTTCTTCGGTATATCGTTTGCCGCATTGCATTCAGGTGAATGCGCAGGACGCGACAGCCCATGGCCGATGCCGAAGATTTTTCCACGCTCAAGGAGCGGGCCAAGCGCAAGCTGGAGCGCGACATGGGGCCGCTGCTGCTGGGCGCGTTGAACGATCCGCGCACGGTCGAGATCATGCTCAACGCCGATGGCCGGCTGTGGCAGGAGCGCCTGGGCGAGAAGATGCAATGCATAGGCTCGCTGCGCATGGCGCAGTCCGAAGCCATCATCAAGACCATCGCCGGCTACCACGGCAAGGAAATCACCCGCGGCAAACCCGTGCTCGAAGGCGAGTTGCCACTCGATGGCTCGCGCTTCGCCGGCCAGCTGCCGCCCATCGTGCCGGCCCCCACGTTCGCCATCCGCAAAAGGGCGGTGGCGATCTTCGCGCTGGCGCAGTACGTGGCCGCCGGCATCATGAGCGAGGCGCAGCACGCGGCCTTGCAGGCCGCGGTGAAGAACCACAAAAACATCCTGGTGATCGGCGGCACGGGCTCGGGCAAGACCACGCTGGTCAACGCCATCATCCATGAGATGGTGGTCTGCGACCCCACGGAGCGCGTTTTCATCATCGAAGACACCGGCGAAATCCAATGCGCCGCGGAAAACTTCGTGCAGTTCCACACCTCCATGGACGTGCCCATGACGGCACTGCTCAAGACCACGCTGCGCATGCGGCCCGACCGCATCCTGGTGGGTGAAGTGCGCGGGGCCGAAGCCCTGGATCTGCTCGATGCCTGGAACACGGGCCACGAGGGCGGGGCGGCCACGCTGCACGCCAACAATGCGGCCGCGGGCTTGGCCCGCCTGCGCTCGCTCATCACCCGCAACGAGGCGGCGCCGGCGGAAATCGAGGCGCTGATCGCCGAGGCGGTGCATGTCGTGGTGCATATCGCGCGCACGCCCGACGGCGGGCGGCGCGTGCACGAAATCCTCGCCGTGCTCGGCTACGCCGACGGGCGCTACATCACCCAAGGGCTGTAAATACCTTCAAAGGAGTCGCTGCCATGTCTTCTGTATTCCCTGCATCTCACGCCGGCGCCAGATTGCACCGCTGGCTCTGGCTGGCGCTGCTTCTGGCCCTGCTGGTGCTGCTGGCTCCGCCGGCCTGGGCTTCCGAAGGCACGGGAGGCTCGCTGCCCTATGAAAGCTGGCTCACCAATCTGCGCAATTCCGTCACCGGCCCCGTGGCGTTCGCGCTGTCCATCATCGGCATCGTCATCGCGGGCGGCGTGCTGATCTTTGGCGGCGATCTCAACGGCTTCTTTCGCACGCTGGTCTTCCTGGTGCTGGTCATGGCGCTGCTGGTCGGTGCCCAGAACGTGATGGGCCAGTTCTTCGGCCGTGGGGCGGAGCTCGTGGCCTCGGTGCCGGCCGCGCTGGCGCTGCCAAGGGGGGCATGATGGCTTTGCGCTCCATTCCCATCCGCCGCTCGGGCAACCGCCACAACCTGTTCATGGGCGGCGACCGCGAGCTGGTGATGTTCTCGGGCCTGCTGGCATTCGCGCTGATTTTCAGCGCCCAGGAGCTCAGGGCATCGGCCGCGGGCCTGGCCTTGTGGTTCGGCGCGCTGTTTGCCTGCCGGCTCATGGCCAAGTCCGACCCCCAATTGCGCCAGGTCTATCTGCGCCACCGCCGCTACAAGGCCTATTACGCGCCGCGCAGCACGCCGTTCCGCGTGAACCGGAGGCCATACCCATGATTTCCGCCATGGCCTTGTCGATCGCCGCCCTGGGCGCCTGCCTGCTGCTGTGGCTGTTTGCCCGCATCCGCTCGGTGGGCGCGGCGCTGAAGCTGCAAAAGCACCAGTCCAAGAACGCCGGGCTGGCCGATCTGCTCAATTACGCGGCCCTGGTCGATGACGGTGTGATCGTCGGCAAGAACGGCGCGTTCATGGCCGCCTGGCTGTACAAGTGCGAGGACAACGCCAGCAGCACGCCGGCGCAGCGCGAGGCGGTGTCGTTTCGCATCAACCAGGCGCTGGCCGGGCTGGGCAATGGCTGGATGTTGCACGCCGATGCCGTGCGCCTGCCGGCCCCGAAGTACGCGGCCGCCGGCCTGTCGCATTTCCCCGACCCGGTGTCGGCCGCCATCGATGAGGAGCGCCGGCGCCTGTTCGAGCGGCTGGGGGCGATGTACGAAGGCTATTTCGTTCTCACGCTGAGCTATTTCCCGCCGCTGCTCGCCCAGCGCCGATTCGTCGAGTTGATGTTCGATGACGAAGCCCAGGTGCCGGGGCACAGGGCGCGCACGCAGGGCTTGATCGCGTATTTCCAGCGCGAGTGCACGGGCCTGGAGTCGCGCCTGTCCTCGGCGGTGCAGCTGCAGCGCCTGCGCGGGAACAAGCGCGAGCAGGAAGACGGCAGCACGGTGACGCACGACGACTTGCTGCGCTGGTTGCAGCTGTGCATTACCGGCCTGGACCATCCGGTGCAGTTGCCGCGCAACCCCATGTACCTCGATGCCATCCTGGGCGGACAGGAGCTGCTGGGCGGGGTCGTGCCCAAGATAGGGCGCAAGTTCGTCCAGGTGGTGGCCATAGAAGGTTTTCCGCTGGAGTCCACGCCGGGCGTGCTCACCGCCCTGGGCGAGCTCGCCTGCGAATACCGCTGGTCCAGCCGCTTCATCTTCATGGACGGCTTCGAGGCGGTGAAGCACTTCGACAAGTTCCGCAAGAAATGGCGGCAAAAGACACGCGGCTTTTTCGATCAGGTGTTCAACACCCATACCGGTGCCATCGACCAGGATGCCTTGTCCATGGTGGCCGACGCCGAATCGGCCATCGCCGAAATCAACAGTGGGCTGGTGGCGGCCGGCTACTACACCAGCGTGGTGGTGCTGATGGACGAAGACCGCGCGCGGCTCGAAGCCTCGGCGCGCCAGGTGGAAAAAGCCATACACCGGCTGGGCTTCGCGGCGCGCATAGAAAGCATCAACACGCTCGATGCCTTCCTGGGCAGCCTGCCGGGCCATGGCGTGGAAAACGTGCGCCGACCGCTGATCAACACCTTGAACCTGGCCGACCTGCTGCCCACCAGCACCATCTGGACGGGGCTGAACGCCGCGCCTTGCCCGCTGTACCCGTCGCTGTCGCCGGCCTTGATGCACTGCGTCACGCAAGGGGCTACGCCGTTTCGCCTGAACCTGCATGTGCGCGACCTGGGTCATACCTTCATGTTCGGCCCCACGGGCGCGGGCAAGTCCACGCACCTGGCCTTGCTGGCCGCGCAGCTGCGGCGCTATCCCGGCATGTCGATCTACGCTTTCGACAAGGGGCTGTCCATGTACCCGCTGGCCAAGGCCGTGGGCGGCAGGCATTTCTGCGTGGCCGCGGACGACGAGCCGCTGGCGTTTTGTCCCTTGCAGTTCCTGGAGACGCGTGGCGACCGGGCCTGGGCCATGGAGTGGATAGACACGCTGCTGGCGCTGAATCATGTGGTGTCCACGCCTGCGCAGCGCAACGAGATCGGCAATGCGGTGATGAGCATGCATGCCAGCGGGGCACGTACTTTGTCGGAGTTCAGCGTCACCATCCAGGATGAGGCGATTCGCGAAGCCCTGCGCCAGTACACGGTGGACGGGGCCATGGGGCATTTGCTCGATGCCGAGCAGGACGGCCTGGCGCTCAGCGATTTCACGGTGTTTGAAATCGAGGAGCTGATGAACCTGGGCGAGAAATACGCCTTGCCCACGCTGCTGTACCTGTTCAGGCGCATAGAGCGCAGCCTGCAAGGCCAGCCCGCGGCCATCATCCTGGACGAGGCCTGGCTGATGCTGGGCCACCCGGTGTTTCGCGCCAAGATCCGGGAATGGCTCAAAGTGATGCGCAAGGCCAATTGCCTGGTGCTGATGGCCACGCAAAGCCTGTCCGACGCCGTGCAGTCGGGCATTCTGGACGTGATCGTGGAGTCGACGGCGACCAAGATCTTCCTGCCCAACGTCTACGCGCGCGACGAGGACACGGCCGCCTTGTACCGCCGCATGGGCCTCAACGCGCGGCAGATCGACATCCTGGCGACGGCCACGCCCAAGCGCCAGTACTACTACCTGTCGGAAAGCGGACGGCGCCTGTATGACCTGGCGCTGGGGCCGCTGGCGCTGGCCTTCGTAGGCGCGTCGGACAAGGAGTCGGTCGCCGCCATCAAGCGCCTGGAAGCCCGCCTCGGCGCGGACTGGGTGGGGGCCTGGCTGGCCGAGCGCAATCTGCAACTCAAGGACTATGGGGTGGCGGCATGAACTTCTCACCGATGATTCCAGGCTGGCTGCGTGCCAAGCCGCGTGCCGGCGAGCCCCGCCCGTCGGACGCCGACAATCCCTATCTCAACGCCCGCCGCAGCTGGAACGAGCATGTGGGTGCCGTCGTGGCCTCGCGCCAGGCCTGGCAGTTGCTGGCCCTGATGTCGCTGCTGATCGCCCTGGCGGCAGTGGGCGGCCTGATCCATATCGGCAGCCAGTCGAAGTTCGTGCCCTATGTGGTGCAGGTCGACCAGTTGGGCCAGGCCTTGGCCATTGCGCCGGCCCAGCGCGCCGCGGCCGCCGATGCGCGCGTGGTTCATGCGGCCGTGGCCGCGTTCATCGCCGATATCCGCCTGGTGACGCCCGATGTCGCCTTGCAGCGCAAGGCGGTGTTCCGGCTGTACTCCATGCTCTCCTCCCATGACGCGGCCACCGTCAAGGCCAACGAATGGCTCAACGGCAGCGAAGACAGCAGCCCGTTCAAGCGCGCGACCAAGGAGACGGTGAGCACGGAAATCCTGTCGGTGATCCCGCAGACGCCCGCCACCTGGCAGGTGGACTGGATGGAGACCACGCGCGACCGCCAAGGTCTGGTCAAGGAGTCACCCCAGCGCATGCGCGCCCTGGTCACGGTCTACACCGTCGCCGCCACACCCCAGACCACGGAAGAGCAGGTGCGCAACAACCCGCTGGGCATTTATGTGCGTGATTTTTCCTGGTCGAAACAGCTGTAAACACAAGGGGGCGAAGCTCATGGACAAATATCTTCTGGCGCTGCTCCTGGGGACCGTGCCAGCCCTCGCCGCCGCCGGGCCCGCCGACAAGAACCTGGCCGAGCTCTACTTTTCCGCCAACAACCCGGCACTGAGCGCGCAGGAGAAAGCGGCCATCGCCATCGCGCACAAATGGCGCAACCCGGGTGCCAAAGGCATGGCCCCCGTGGCCGGCGCCGATGGTGCCATCCGTTTCCTGTTCGGCGCGCAGCAGCCCAGCATCGTCTGCGCCGTGCTGCAGGTCTGCGACATCGAGTTGCAGGCCGGCGAGCAGGTCAACTCCATCCATCTGGGCGACACGGCCCGCTGGACCGTGGAGCCGGCCGTGACCGGCAGCGGCGCGGCCGAAAGCCAGCACCTGGTGATCAAGCCCATGGACGTGGGCCTGGAGACTTCGCTGATCGTGTCCACCGACCGGCGCACCTACCACCTGCGGCTGCGCTCGCACCGCAGCGAGTTCATGCCCCGTGTGGGCTTTACCTACCCCGAAGAAGCGCTGGCCAAGTGGGATGCGATCAAGACCCGGGCGGGCCGGGAGCGCCAGGACAGAACCCTGGCCGGCACCGGCGAGTACCTGGGCGATCTGAGCTTTGCCTATGAAGTGTCCGGCACAGCTGCCTGGAAGCCGGTGCGCGTCTACAACGACGGCAAGAAAACCATCATCCAGATGCCGGCCAGCATGCAGCAGGCCGAAGCGCCGGCCTTGCTGGTCGTGCGCAAGGAAGGCGGTGTTTTCAAGGACGACGACACGGTGATGGTGAATTACCGCGTGCAGGGCGACCGCTACATCGTGGACGCCGTGTTCGACAAGGCCGTGCTGGTGGCCGGCGTCGGGCGCGGCCAGGACCGCGTCACCATCACCCGGGGGAAGTCATGAGCAGGCACACCATTCTCTGGAGCACGCTGCTGCTGGCGGGCCTCGCGGGCTGCGCCGCCCCGCAGGCCAACAGCTACGGCAATTTTCTGGGTAACGCGCCGCTCGAGGTGCAGCAGCCCCTGGTCGATGCAGCCGTGCAGCAACTGGCCGCCTTGTATCCGCCCGGCAAGACGCGCTTTGACCTGCAGCAGGCCACGCCCGACGCTTTCGGGCGGGCGCTGGTCGCCGCGCTGCGCGCCAAAGGCTATGCGCTGCAGGAATTCCAGCCCGCAGCGGCCACGGCGCAGACGCAGCCCGCCGTGGCGGCCGGCCAGCCCCTGGCCTACCTGCTGGACCAGGCCGCGGGGCCCGAGCTCTACCGCCTGACGCTGGTGCTTGGCAGCCAGTCCTTGAGTCGCGTCTATGTGGCGCAGCAAGGCCGTCTGCAGCCGGCCGGCGCCTGGGTGCGCAAGGAGTAAGCCATGGGCCACTTCGACCCCTTGTCGCCGAATGCCTCGCCAGCGGGCATCACGAAGAGCGCCGGTGTGCGCCGCGTCAACAACCTGCCGGTCTACCTGGTGGTGGGCACGCTGGCCGTGTTCTTGCTGATCATGGTGCTGGTGGCCGTGGACCGGGCCGCGCAGCAGAACCGTGCCCCAGGCGCGCAGGAAGAACAGGCCGCCAGCAGCAGCGTTTTTGCCAAGGAGCTCGCCGGGCTGCAAAAAGACGGAATCATCCAGGCCGAAAAACCGGCGGCGCTGCCGGTGCTTCAGCCCATAGACATTGCCCGCCCGGAGAACCTGGACGCGCCGCCGCGGCCGCCTGCCAGCGCGGCCCTGGACGAGCGCGGCGGCAACGACGAAGCGCAGCGCGTGCGCATGGTCAAACTGCAGCAACTGGAAGAGGCCATCAAGGCCAAGACCGGCGTGCGCATGACGGCCCCACGCAGCGTGGGCTCCGCGCCCTCGGCCGATGGCAGCGCGCCGGCTTCGCGCGAAGAAGCGCTGGCCCGGCTCGCGGCCTCTCGCCAGCAGATCGACGAGCAAACCCGTGGCGACCCCACGGCGGCGTACCAGG
>JAMNYN010000004.1 GCA_023622805.1 Pseudomonadota bacterium
GTGGGCGCCGCGGCCGCCCGCCATAATCGCGGCCCATGTATACCGCCCAACGCCCCAGCCGATCCGAATACCTTGCCGTGCGCGGCCTGCGCATGCATGTGCGCCGCTGGGGCCTGGCTTTCCGTAAACTGGCAGGCATTGCCAGACAGCCACGGAGATTGCATGCACAAGGTTCAATTAGGTCAAAGCGATTTACAGGTCACGCCCATCTGCCTGGGCACGATGACGTTCGGCGAGCAGGTGGGTGAGGCCCAGGCCCATGCCATCCTGGACCGCGCGGTCGAGCTGGGCGTCACGTTCTGGGACACGGCCGAGATGTATTCCGTGCCGGCGCGCGCCGAGACGTATGGCGCGACGGAAACCATTCTGGGCCGCTGGTTCGCCAAGCACCCGGGCATGCGCGAGAAGATCGTGCTGGCCAGCAAGGTGGCCGGTCCGTCGCGCGGCATGCCCTGGGTCCGCGCAGGGCAGGGCATGACGGCTGCCGACATCGTCGCTTCCTGCGAGGGCAGTCTGCGCCGGCTGCAGACCGATGTCATCGACTTGTACCAAATCCACTGGCCCGAGCGCCATGTGCCGGCTTTCGGCACCCTCTACTACGACCCGGCCAAGGAGACCACGCAAACCCCCATCCGCGAGCAGCTCGAAGCGCTGGCCGGCCTGGTGCGCCAGGGCAAGATCCGCCAGGTCGGCCTGTCGAATGAAACCCCCTGGGGCGTGCACGAATTCGTGCGCCTGGCCGAAGCCCATGGCCTGCCCCGGGTGGCCAGCACCCAGAATCCCTATTGCCTGCTCAACCGCAGCTTCGAGAACGCGCTCGACGAGACCTGCCACCGCCTGGACGTGTCGCTGCTGGCCTACTCGCCGCTGGGCGTGGGCCTGCTCAGCGGCAAGTACGATGCCAGCGGCACCACCGGGCCGGATGCGCCCCAGGGCACGCGGATGGCGTTCGAATCGGTGCGCAAGCAGCGCTGGGGCCGGCCCGAGGCGCTGGTCGCCGCGCGCCGCTACAACCAGCTCGCGCGCGACCATGGCCTGACGCCGACGCAGATGGCGCTGGCGTTCTGCTATGGCAAGTGGCAGGTGACCAGCACCATCATCGGCGTGACTTCGCTGGCCCAGCTCGAGGAAGACTGCGCGGTCTGGGGCACGCAGTTGCCCAAAGGCATGCTGGCGGAAATCAACCAGCTGCGCTGGGAATTGGGAGATCCTGGCCAATGAGCAAGAAATCCGCCAAGAGCGCCCATGTGAGCGAGACGCCCGCCACGCAGATGCTGCGCGCGCAGGGCGTGGCGTTCACCGAGCATCCTTATGAATATGTCGAGCACGGCGGCACTTCGCACAGCGCGGCCAGCCTGGGGCTGGACGAGCATTGCGTGGTGAAGACCCTGGTCATGCAGGACCAGGACGCCAAGCCGCTGATCGTGCTGATGCACGGCGACTGCAAGGTCTCGACCAAGAACCTGGCGCGCCAGATCGGTGCCAAGTCGGTCGAGCCCTGCAAGCCCGACGTGGCCAACCGCCACAGCGGCTATCTGCTGGGCGGCACGTCACCGTTCGGCACGCGCCGCCAGATGCCGGTGTACATGGAGCAAAGCATTCTGGAGCTGCCGCGCATCGCCATCAATGGCGGGCGCCGGGGCTTTCTGGTGCAAATCGACCCACGGGTATGTCTGGATCTGCTGCAAGCGCAGCCAGTGCAGTGCGCGCTGGCAGAATAGAGACGTCGCGGCGCCAGTGTGGGCGCTCGCATGCTCTTTTTTGCCATATCGGCCCGGATGGGCCAAGGAATTGAATTGAACGCGTTTTACCCTTTCCTGGCCACCGTGGCCGCCTATCTGATCGGCTCCCTGTCGTTTGCCGTGATCGTCAGCCGCGTGATGGGTTTGCACGACCCGCGCACCTACGGCAGCGGCAACCCTGGCGCGACCAATGTGCTGCGTTCGGGCAGCAAGCCGGCCGCCATTGCCACCCTGCTGCTCGACGCCCTCAAGGGCTGGCTGCCCGTGATGCTGGTGCAGTGGTTCGGCCAGCCCTACGGTCTGGGCGACGGCACGCTGGCCGCCGTCGGTCTGGCGGCCTTCCTGGGCCATCTCTATCCGGTGTTCTTCCGCTTTCAGGGCGGCAAGGGCGTGGCCACGGCGCTGGGCGTGCTGCTGGGCATCAGCGGCTGGCTGGGCCTGGCAACGGCGCTGACCTGGGTCATCGTGGCCTTCTTTTTCCGCTATTCCTCGCTGGCTTCGCTGGTCTCGGCCGTGTTCGCGCCGGTGTACTACGTGCTGTGCGGCGGCATCCTCTGGTACACGGAAGCGCCGGTCACGGCCGCCATCGTGGTCATGGGCCTGCTGCTGATCTGGCGCCACCGCGAGAACATCCAGCGCCTGGTGGCCGGCAAGGAGTCGCGCCTGGGCAGGAAGAAGCCCGTGGCGGGCACTCCCGTGGCGGACAAGCCCGCAGCGGGCAAGCACAAGGGCCACTGAGCGGATTCAGTGCGCGGGGCTGGAGCGGCCCACGTAAACGCCCAGCAGCGCCAGGGTCTGGGGCGCGATGTGCTGGCTCAGGGCCGAACGCGCCAGCGCCGCCTGGATGCGTGGCCCGTTGCGCGCGGTGTCGTGCAGGGCCGGAGTTGCGTAGGGCCGGCCTCCCGCCTTGAGCACGCGGGCGACCAAGGGGTGGTGGGCCTGGCTGCTGCGCCGCAAGACCACGGCGATGTCGCCATTGTCCAGTCGCACCAGCGTGCCCGGCGGGCACAGCCCCACGGTGCGCACCAGTGCATAGCCCACTTCATCCTGAGCGGCGATCTCGCTGCCGACAATCGCGCGCACCGAATCGGTGGCGCTGCGCCCACTGCGTGACTTGCGCGGGCTGATCATGGCCGCATAGCGGTCTATGCTGGCCAGAATCCGCGCCAGTCGCTCGGGTGGTGCCAACTGGGCCAGCGGCGCTGCGGCCGGCGGCTGCGCGTGGTGGCTGGCCACGATTTCCAGCCACAGCGGGTCTTCGACAAACAGCCGCACCAGCAGCGCCTGGCTTTCCAGCGGATGGCGCAGGATTTGCGCCTGCTGGGCGCTGCTCGGCGGCTCGCGCTGCAGGGCCAGCAGGTCCTGCAGCTGCGTCATGGCGATGTTCATGGTGAAGGCCGCGCCCACCAGGGCCTGGCGCTCGTGGGCCGGCAGGCCCAGCTCCTGGGACAGGACCTGGCACAGCGTGGCCGAGACCAGGGCATGCGAGGCGCTGTAGCCGACCGTGGAGTCGGCCGCGAGCTGGAACATCAGGAACAGGGCGGCGTCGCTATCCTGGGCCACCAGGTCCTGCAGCCAGCGGTCGAGCTGGCGCAGCTTGGTCGAAAAATTGGGCACTTGCAGCGGCGCGGACAGCAGCAGCGCCAGGGCGGTTTCGAGATCGGCCCACAGGCCCCGCAGGTCCTCGTATTTCTCGTCGGCAGTGCGCGCGGCTGCGGCGGGAGCGGTGGGAGCGAAGGACATACGAAAGGGGCGTGGCGCGGCTTCAGCGGCGCTTTTCAAGCACCATTTGATCGCCTTGCCGCGTCATGCGGAATTCAGCCAGAAAGCTGTTGCCCAGCAGCACGTAAGGCATGGGCTGGGGAGTGACCACGGCTTCCACGCCGCGCACTTCCAGCCCGCCGATGCGCACCGAGTCCAGGCGCAGCCGCCAGCCGCGCGTGCTGCCGTTGGCCGTGCCCATTTGTATGCTTTCGCCTTGCAGAAAAGGCAGGCCCAAGCGTTCGGCTTCGGTGCGACCTATGGCCACGGTGCTCGCGCCGGTGTCGACCATGTAGCGCATGGACTGACCGTTGATCTGGCCCTGCTCGACAAAATGGCCGCGGCTGTCGGCGAACAGCACCAGGCGGGTGTCCGCCTCGGCCGCGCCCTGGCGCGATCCCAGGCGTACGGGGGCCTCGCCCAGGCGCAGGCGCTGCTGTTGGCCGCCGACGTCGACCACCGCGTCTTCGCGCCCGACGCTGAGCACGCGCACCTTGCCCAGGCTTTCACCCACGGCCAGACTGCGCGGCGCCGCGCCATCGACCACCAGCAAAGCCTTGCTGCCCAGGATGCCGGCCAGCGCGACCGATTGCGCGCAGACCGCCGCGGGCAGTGCGATCAGGCTGATCAGACCGACCGCGACAGCCAGCATGGGGGTGTTTTTTCTCAGCGTACGCATCGCTCGCAGCCTGAAAAACTGTCACGCTCCAGCCCAGGGGCACAGAGCAAGGGCCGCCCCGCAGCGATTGTGCCGTCCCCCTCCACCGAAGGATGAGAGGGGGAAGCGGCGCAGCCGCTCAGGGGGTGCTTCATTTCAATCCCTGAAGTTGTTGAACGACAGCGGCACGTCGTCGATTTCCTTGCGGATCAGCGCCATCGCTGCCTGCAGGTCGTCGCGCTTGGCGCCGGTGATGCGCACTTTTTCGTCCTGGATCGCGGCCTGCACCTTGAGCTTGCTTTCCTTCATCAACTTTTGCAGCTTCTTGGCGAGTTCGGACTCGATGCCGTTGCGCACCTTGACGACCTGCTTGAGCTTGTCGCCGCCGATCTTCTGCGCTTTCTGGATGTCGAGGAAGCGCACATCGACGCTGCGCTTGGTCAGCTTGTTGCGCAGCAGGTCTTCCACCTGGGTGAGCTGGAAGTCCGCGTCACCGTACATGGTGATTTCCTTGTCCTTGAGTTCCACGGCGGCCGAAGAGCCCTTGAAGTCAAAGCGGGTGGCGATTTCCTTGGCGGCGTTTTCGACCGCGTTCTTCACTTCCACAAAATCGGCTTCGCAGACGGTGTCAAAAGATGGCATGACAAATTCTCTTTCCTGAAAGGGGCTGGGGAGCGCCGGGCAGCGGCGGTGAAAGCCGGTGGCCAGCGGCGCCCTGGTCGCGGTGCGACAATCCGCAGATGTTAGTCGAGAAAAATGTACCCTTGCAGCATTGCAATACCTTTGGCATCGCGGCCCGCGCCCATGCCTTGGTGCGCGTGCATTCCGAAGATGATGTGCGCGCGCTGCTCGCCGACCCGCTGTGGGGGCGCAGGCCCCCGCTGGTGCTGGGAGGCGGCAGCAATATCGTGCTGACCGGCGATGTCGAGCCGGTCGTGCTCAAGATGGAGATCAAGGGCATGCGCCTGGTGGGCGAAACGCCCGCGGCCTGGATCGTCGAAGCCGGCGCGGGCGAGCGCTGGCACGACCTCGTGGCCTGGACGCTGCAGCAAGGTCTGCCGGGGCTGGAGAACATGGCGCTGATCCCCGGCACCGTGGGCGCGGCGCCGGTGCAGAACATCGGCGCCTACGGCGTGGAGTTGCAGGACCGCTTCGACTCGCTCGATGCCATCGACCTGGCCACGGGCCAGGGCTTTTCCCTTGACGCCGCGCAATGCGCATTCAGCTACCGCGATTCGGTGTTCAAGCATGTGCCGGCCGAGCCCGTGGGGCAACGCCTGGATCAGGCCCTGCCGCGCGGCATGGGGCTGGCGGGCCGTGCCGTCATCACCCGCGTGCGGCTGGCCCTGCCCAAGGCCTGGAAGCCCGACATGGGCTACCTGGACATAGAGCGCAAGCGCGCCGAGTCCGGCGTGGACCAGCCCACGGCCCAGCAGATCTTCGACTGGGTGTGTGAAATTCGCCGCGCCAAGCTGCCCGATCCGGAGGTGCTGGGCAATGCCGGCAGCTTCTTCAAGAACCCCACGGTCACCGCCGAGCAATGCGCCGACATCATCGCGCGCGAGCCGCGCATCGTGCACTACCCGCTGGCCGACGGCTCGATCAAGCTGGCCGCGGGCTGGCTGATCGACGCCTGCGGCTGGAAAGGCAAGACCATGGGCAAGGCCGGGGTCTATGAGCGCCAGGCACTGGTGCTGGTCAACCGCGGCGACAAGCACTCGGCCGACGCCAGCGTCACGGGCGGCGAAGTCATGACGCTGGCGCGGGCCATACAGACCAGCGTCTACGAGCGCTTCGGCATTCGCCTGGAACCCGAGCCGGTCGTGGTCTGAGCCGCGGGCGATGGCCGGCAACGGACATCCGGATACATGCGAAAATAGGCCACCTCGGCGCGGCGGGAAGTCAGGGCTGCATGGTGCTCCTCTGACCGCGCTTGAAAATTGCCTGCATAACGACAACTTTATTACCAGCGGTTTTCCCTATCCCGGCTAGCCAGTGAGATTCGACTATGTCAAGTTACAACCCTCCTTTTGAAATTCACGTCCACGGCCAAGTGGTGCTGACCGCCAAGACCAGCTTCGAGCAGTTGCAAGAGGCGCTCAAGCCCTTGTGGACCTATGCCGGAGCGCGTTCGCTGGCCGATGGCGCCGCCAGCGTCTATGAAGAAGAGCCGGGCATACAGTTCGACGCGCGCGAGCACTTGCTGCAGATGTGCTGGACGGTTCGCGGCGATGACGACTTCCGCCAGTCCCTGGACGAAATGTGCATGAGGCTCAACGAGCTGTCCGAGCAGGGCGCGGCGATTGAAGTGACGTTCTACGACACCGAGTTCGACGACGACGAAGAGCCCGATGAAGCAGAATCGCGCGACGACTTCCTGATGCTGTTTGTCGGCCCGACGCCGGCGGCCATCATGCAGGTGCAGCGCGACCTGCTGGTGCAGGACGTGGTGAACATGATGGAGCGCCATTTCGACGGCGCCGAGCTCGGCGGCGTGGTCACCGAGATCGACAAGCTGTTTGCCCTGCGTTTCGACGCGCTGGTGAACTCGCTGGAAATCGGCAAGCCACCGCGCGGCCCAGGCTCCGGCGGCTCCAGCCATGGCGGCGGCAATCGCCGTCCGCGCCACCTGCATTGAGAGGCCGGGGCTGGCGCGCACCGCGCCGGCGCCCCCACTGAATGACCCAGACGATGGATTTGCCCTACCTGCGCTCCTACCCGGCGCACTTGCAGGACCAGGTGCGTCAGCTGCTGGCCAAGGACGGCACGGGCGCGCTGCTGCAGCGCAGATACCCCCAGGCCCACGCGCTGCGCACCGACAAGGCGCTGTACGAGTACACGGCGGAACTCAAGTCCCGCCATCTGCGCAAGGGCGGGACCATCCACAAGGTGATGTACGACAGCAAGATCCATGTGGTGCGCAACGCCCTGGGGCTGCACACCAGCCGCTCGCTGGTACAGGGCGGCAAGCTGTCGGCGCGCCACGAGATCCGCGTGGCGTCCATGTTCAAAAGCACGCCCGAAGAATTCCTGCGCATGATCGTGGTGCACGAGCTGGCCCACCTGCGCGAAAAAGACCACGACAAGGCCTTCTACCAGCTGTGCGCGCACATGGAGCCGTCCTACCACCAGTACGAGTTCGATGTGCGTCTGTACCTGACCCACCTCGACGCCGGGGGCGGGCGCCTGTGGGGCGAGGCGCCGGAGACGGCCTAGACCAGGCTGCCCGTCAAGGCGGCCATATGGCTGTCGAAGCCGCCAGCGCCGCTGGCCGCATTCACATGGTCGAAGTAGGCATACCAGCCGCTGGCCTGGATGCCGGCCAGCAAGGCGTCCCGCGTGCGTGC
>JAMNYN010000706.1 GCA_023622805.1 Pseudomonadota bacterium
GGCGGGACGTGGTGGCTGGTACTGGATAGAAGTCATGCGCTATAGCGACAAAGCCAAAAGCGCCAATCTGATCATGGACTCCTCCACCAGCGAACTGCCGCTGAACCTCGACGTCTACGTCGTTTTCCGCATCACGGCCCTGGCCATAGGAAGCAGGCCCGGCACTTCCGTCGTGCTGCAGGAAACCTATGCCCGCCAGCGGACTAAGGATTGACATGCCGCGCTGCACCCGCATTTCAAGCCGTTTCACCTCTTTGTTGAATCCTCCCCTCAAGGAGCACGCCATGCCCCGCACCAAGCACCACCCCTTCCAGAAGAACCTGCTGGCCATCGCCATTGGCGCCGCGCTGACCCCCGCCTGGGCCCTGGATCTGGTGCAGGAGCCGCCGCTGCCCACATCCAAATCGGCTTTCGTGGCGCCGAATGTGATTATCTCGGTGGATGACTCCGGGAGTATGGATTACTGCTCCAATGCCGAAAGCGAGACGAGATGCGTTCAAAACGTCAACAACAGCAACAGAAGCAGCAAAATCAACTACAGCTGCTCATCAGGATACGCCATCAATTCAAACAATGATTGCGCAAAAAGCAGCAATCCAAACAAAGGCACTATAGACAACAGCAAGAGAACCAGCACAACCACTTACAGCTGCTCATCAGGATTCACCCTTGATACAGGCACCAATGATTGCTACAAATGGGGCGGGGCCACGGAAGAAACAGCGCCCGTAAATGGCTCATGGCCAGTTACAAGTCGCCGCATCAATGTTCTCAAATACTCGTTGAACAAAGTATTCTCCGACGCGGAATTGATTCCCAGCAATAAAATACGCTTGGGCTGGCAAGCCATGTGGAATAACGGCGGATCCCCCAGTGCAAAGAATATCAATGCGACGGTGATGAATACCAACTCCATGCGGCCAATTGATGCCAGTGTAGGGACAGGGAGCGCAAAGACAACGCATCGCGCCAATTTTGTCAGCTTCGTCAACAAGCTATCCGCCAACAACGGCACGCCATCGCACCTGATGTTCAGCCAGGCAGACGCCTACATGCGACAGTCACTGGGCAAAAACAGCCCGTGGTCAACCGACCCCGGGGGAGTCGGTAGCAAGAGCACCGAATACCTGGGTTGCCGCCGCAACTACCACATCATGATGACCGATGGTCGCTGGAACCGTTCGGCCTCTGATATTCCAGAGACAAGCAAGCGCGATAATGCCACCAACTTGTCCCTTGCAGACGGCACAAAATACACCGGCACCGATTCTGCACTGTACAGGGATAAATCCGCAAATTCCACGCTGGCCGACTGGGCTTTTTATAGCTGGGCAACGCCGCTTCAAACCAGCGTGAGTCTGAAGGATGCGGACAAGATCAAGCCATCACTCGTCTATGAGCAGGCACCAGCCACAGAAACATTTGGCACCGGGACAGATCAAGTCACACTCAAGAAATTCTGGAATCCTAGATATGATCCAGCCACTTGGCCACACATGGTCACCTATACGATTGGCTTCAGCCAGATGGCATACAGCTGGGACTACAGCTCCATTGATGCACCTACGCAAATGGCGCCTTTTGGTTATGACGGCAGCTTCCCATCGTTGGCCAGCGGAAAAACACTCTGGCCAGATTTGACGACATCGACGGAATCCAGAAACTCTCTCGACCTTTGGCATGCGGCCTTGAATGGACGCGGCAGCTTCTACGCCATTCAACAAGGCGCCGAACTGGAGCAGGCCTTCCGCGAAATCATCGGCAAGATCAACAAGGAAAGCGCCCCCTTGCCCGACGAAATCGCCGGGGGCAGCAGCACCAGCGGTTACAACGTTTCGCAGAACAACGCCGGCCTCTTTGCGTCGATCTACAGCCCCCTTCGAGGCTGGAGCGGCTCCATCACGGCCACGCGGGCCGTTGACCCCGAAGAATATGCCTGCCCGTCCGCGGCGGACAAGGATGCCAAGTGCATACGCTTTCCTGACACCATCGCCGGATGGGAAGGCAAGTCCTCGGCCGATAGACTGGACGCACCAACCTCGGTGGACACGCGGCTGGTTCTGAGCTGGAGTGACGACACCAACAAGGGCATCCCGTTTCAATGGACCACCGGGACTGACATCGCTTACAGCACGGCGCAAAAGCAGGCGCTGCTCGGCCTTGCCGCCAACGGCACCATCACCGCCGCCCTGAAGACCCAGGGAATCAACCTCGTCAATTACATCCGGGGCGACCGCTCGCTGGAAGGCACCACACCAGAGAAGCCGCTGCGCGTGCGCTACAGCCGGCAGGGCGATGTGGTCAACTCCGAAATCTGGTACACCGGCCGCCCGACCAGCAACTATGCGATGGATTATTCGAGCTTCGTGACGGCCCAGAAAGACCGCACGCCCATGCTGTACGTGGGCGGCAACGACGGCATGCTGCACGGCTTCTCGGCCACCGACGGCAAGGAATTGATTGCCTACATACCGCGTGGCGTGGTGGGTGGACTGCCAGACCTGGCCGACAAGGACTACCAGCACCGCTACTACGTTGATGGCTCCCCCATGACCGGTGACGTGCGCGACGGCACGACCTGGAAGACCCTGCTGGTAGGCGCACTGGGTGCCGGTGGCAAAGGCTACTTCGTGCTGGATGTCACCAAGCCCGCCAGCTTTGCCACGGCCAAGCCCGCCGATCTGGTGGTACTGGAGCGCACCCGTGGCAACAGCGAAGCCGCCCCCGTCTGCACCACGCTCTCGGGCGCGGCACAGCTCGCCTGCAACGCGACCGTGGACGAAAACAAGGACATTGGCAACATCACCGCCCAGCCGGGACGCAATCCCGCCAACCTGCAGGAGGCCACGCAGATCACGCGCATGAACAACGGCCGCTGGGCGGTGGTGATGGGCAATGGCTACAACAGCACCAATCAGCGCCCGGTGCTGCTGGTGCAATACCTCGACGGCGACAAGGCGCTCAAGCGCATCCAGGCAACCACCGCGACCACGGGCAGCGGCAACGCCATGGACAACGGCCTGGCCTCACCTGCGCTGGTGGACCTCAATGGCGACGGCAAGACCGACGTGGTCTATGCAGGCGACAACCTGGGCAACCTCTGGAAGTTCGACCTGACCAGCGCCAGCGACGGCGATTGGAAAGTGGCTTTTGGCAACAACACGCCGCTGTTCACCACGTTGGGCCCCGTCGCACTGGGAAACACGCGCAACCAGGTGCAACCGATCACGGCCCCGCCCATCGTGCGCGCCAACGACCGCCTCATGACCGTGGGCACAGGCCCTAGCGCCACGACCGTTTCCGTCGGCGGCTTGATGGTCGCCTTCGGCACGGGCCGCAACCTCACCGCGAACGACCGCAGAACCGACATCACGCAGAACGTGCAGACGCTGTACTCCGTGCTGGACAACACGCGCTATCGCATGAAAACAGACAAGAGCGCCCTGGAAGTCCACCCTGGCGAAGGCAGCTGCAGCAGCGCGCCCGCCACCTGCATACCCGCCCCCACGCCCGTAGGCACCATCGCCAACGATGGCAAGCCCCTGGCCCAGCAGAGCGTCAAAACGGTGGACGGCTTATTCGCCACCGTCAGCGCCACCCAGGAGTTGAAAAAGGAAACCTGGGCAAACTACAAGGGCTGGTACCTGGACCTGCCGTTCACCGGCGAACGCGTGCTCAAGCCCATGCATTTCTTCGATGGCAGCAATATTCTTGCGGTCTATAGCGAATCGCCTTCGGGCACCATCAGCAACGAAAGCGACAACATCAACGAGAGCTGCGTGCCGGTCAAGGTGGATACCAGCGCAGGCACCCAGTTCCGCACGCTGATCAACGTGATGGATGGCAAGATCTCCACGGTCCAGTTGGTGGACTACAACGAAGACGGCCTCTACACCGCCGCCGACCTGAAAGTGGCACGGGCAAAGGTGAATTCCGGCACCCCCGTGCTGATCACGAAACGTGATCGCATCGTGGATCTCACCGGGGGAGGGGGCAGATGGGACACGCTGAACCGCATGCCCGAGCAATCCATGCGCCCGAGCTGGCGCCAGCTGCGATAGTTTCCAATGAACAAGAGCATATTTTTTATGAAGCACCCACACCGCGGTTTTACGCTCATCGAACTGATGATCGTGCTGGCCATCGTCGGCATTCTGTCCGCCATTGCCTACCCCAGCTATACCGAGTACGTCCGGCGCGGCTACCGGGCGGACGCGCGGGCGGGACTGCTGCAGGCGCAGCAATGGCTGGAGAGGGCTGCCACGGCCACGGGCAACTATCCAGCGGCACTGCCTTCGGCACTCACCTGGGCGACAGACGGCACGAAACGCTATCTGATCAGCTACGTCCCCGTCGGCACGCCGGTCGCCAGCTTCACGCTGACGGCCACGCGCCGTGGAGCACAGGCAGGTGACCGGTGCGGCGACTTCACGCTGACCAACACCGGTGTACGCGGCGCGAACAATCTCAACGGCATGAGCGCCGCGGAGTGCTGGAACAAGTAAGCGCCGGGCACCCCATCTGCGCTAGGATGGTGGCCACATGACGGCCACTCCTGACTTTATGCAGCAAGCGCTGGCGCAAGCTACCCAAGCGCTCTTTTCCAGCAACCCCAACCCCCGCGTCGGTTGTGTCATCGTCGCGCGCGACGGGCACACCATTCTGGGCGCAGGCCATACCCAGCAGGCCGGCGGCGCCCATGCCGAAGTGATGGCGCTGCGCGATGCCGCGGCCCGCAAGCATGACGTCCAGGGCGCCACCGCCTACGTGACGCTGGAGCCCTGTGCCCACCAGGGCCGCACCGGCCCCTGCTGCGACGCCCTGGTGGCCGCCGGCATAGGCAAAGTGGTCGCCGCGCTCGACGACCCGAACCCGCTGGTCGCCGGCCAGGGCTTTGCCCGGCTGCGCGCCGCTGGCGTGGTCGTGGAAGTCGGCCCGGGTGCCGAACAGGCGCGCGAACTCAATATCGGCTTCTTCAGCCGCATGGTCCGCAAGACGCCCTGGGTGCGCATGAAGGCCGCGGCCTCGCTGGACGGTACGACGGCGCTGGCCAACGGCGAAAGCCAATGGATCACGTCGCCCCAGGCCCGCGCCGACGGCCACGCCTGGCGTGCCCAGGCCTGCGCCGTGCTGACCGGCATAGGCACCGTGCTGCAGGACAATCCGCGCCTGGATGTGCGCGGCCTGGCCACTCCGCGCCAGCCGCATGTAGTGGTCGTCGACAGCCGCCTGCAGACACCGCTGGACGCCAAGCTGTTCGTTCCCGGCCGCAGCTGCTTCATCTACACGGCCAGCGACAGCGCTGCCAAGACCGCGGCCTTGCAGGCCCTGGGCGCGGTGGTCATCCATCTGCCCAATGCCCATGGCAAGGTGGATCTGGCCGCGATGCTGCGCGATCTGGGCCAGCGCGGCATCAACGAGCTGCATGTCGAAGCCGGCTACCAGCTCAACGGCTCGCTGCTGCGCGAAGCCCTGGTCGATGAGTTGCTGCTTTACCTCGCACCCAAGCTGCTCGGCTCGGGCCGCGGCATCTGCCACATCGGGCCGCTGACGGCGCTGGCCGACGGGCCCGAACTCACGTTCCACAGCGTCACCAGCATCGGGCCCGACATTCGGGTGCTGGCGCGCTTCGCTGGGCGCGCGCAATTTAGCCCCCCCTGAGCGGCTGCGCCGCATCCCCCCAGGGGGACGGCACCCTCGCTGCGGGGCGGCCCTTGCTCGGTGCCCCTGGCGTGGGTCACGCCAGTTTCCCGAGCAGCTGATAGTCCGGGCACCATTAATCACTTACTGCCACAATCAATCACATGTTTACTGGAATCATCACCGGCATGGGGCGCATCGCCGCCGTGCAGTCGCTCGGCGACACCTCCGCCCACGGCAAGCGCCTGGTCATTGCAACTCCGCCCGGCTACCTGGACGACGTAGGCCTGGGGGACAGCATTGCCCTCAACGGCGCCTGCATGACCGTGACCAGCTTTGACAAGGCCGCGCAGACTTTCACCGTCGACGTTTCGGCCGAGTCGCTGGACAAGACCACGGGCCTGTCGCAGCCCGGCCCCATCAACCTCGAAAAAGCCTTGCAGGCCCATGATCGCCTCGGCGGCCACCTGGTGTCCGGTCATGTGGACGGCCTGGGCAGCGTGACCCATTTCGCGCCCCTGGGAGAAAGCTGGGAGCTGCGCATCCAGGCGCCGGCCGACCTCGCGCGTTATGTGGCCTACAAGGGCTCGATCACCGTCAATGGCGTGAGCCTCACCGTCAACCGCGTGCACGATTCGGAGCAAGGCTGCGAATTGAGCATCAACCTGATTCCGCACACGGTGGAAAACACCGCCTTGGGCGTTCTTCAGGCCGGCTCCCAGGTCAACCTGGAAATCGACCTGATTGCGCGCTATGTCGGCCGCATGATGGACCGGCCCGCGCCACAGGCCTGATCTCCCCTGGCAGGCCCGCCCGGGCCTGCACATCAGCATTGTCTGACACCGAAACCCGGCGACACCGGCTATACCTGGGGCATCCTGCGGCATGGGCTGCAGCGAAGCCGCTTTTGCGCTCCCTGCCCCTCCCTATGCCCACTGATTCTGCGCTCCGACTTCTCCCCGGCCCACGGCGCCTGCCTTGGTATCTGTGGCTTGCCGCCCTGTTGCTGGCCTGGGGCCTCACCGGCTGCGGCAGTTTGCCGCGCGACGTGCCCCGGCCTGTGTCCAATGCCTTGTCCCAGCCCGAACAGACCGCGCTCGGTCAATGGCTGCAACAGCGGCAGGCGGCCGATCAGGCCCGCCACCCTTCCGCGTTTGTGCTGCTGTCGGGCGCGGCCGCGGCCTACGGCAGCCGACTGGCGCTGGTCGAGTCCGCCGAGAAGACACTGGACCTGCAGTACTACGCCATCCATGCCGATGCCAGCACCGGGCGGCTGCTGCGCGGACTGGTCGCTGCTGCCCAGCGCGGCGTGCGCGTGCGCATTCTGCTCGATGATTTCCACAGTGTCGGCAGCGACGCCCAGGTCCTGCGCCTGGCCTTTGTGCCGAACATCGAAATGCGTTTGTTCAACCCGCTGGCCGGGCCGCGCAACTCGGCCCTGTTCCGGACCTTCAACGCCCTGACCGACTTCCACCGCGCCCAGCAGCGCATGCACAACAAGCTGTTCCTGGCAGACAACGTGGTCGGCATCGCCGGCGGGCGCAATCTGGGCGACGCCTATTTCGACCAGCACCCCAGCAGCAACTTCATCGACCTGGATGTGATGGCGGCCGGCCCCATCGTGCGCGACCTCTCGCGCAGCTTTGACAGCTACTGGAACAACGAGCGCGCCTACCCCGTGTCTTCGCTGGTCAGCCGCGCCGAACTGGAACGCATGGAGACGGCGGAGCAGGCGACCGCCCGGGCGGCAAGCCGCGCCCACAACACCGCCCTGGCCCCCATATGGGACCAGACGCCGATGGACTTGCAGCGCGCGCCCTGGGTCTGGGCTGCGGCCAGCGTGCTC
>JAMNYN010000006.1 GCA_023622805.1 Pseudomonadota bacterium
GGCCGGCGCGCGCAGGCCGGCAGCCTGTCCTATGACGGCAGCCTGCGCCTGGCGCCGTTGGCAGCCCAGGGGGCGGTCAAGGCCAGGGACCTGCCCCTGCACGCTTTCGAGCCCTATGTGGCGGATCTGCTGAATGTGCGCGTGCTGCGTGCCGATGGCGGTTTCGCGGGGCGCGTGCACTATGAAGATGCGCGCGGCGGCCCGCGCGTGTCGGTGCAGGGCGATGCGCAGCTCAACGACTTGCGCGTGCGGGCCGTGCGGGATGCCGAAGCCGGGCAGGGCGTGAAGGCGGCGGTCGTGCCGGTATCGCTGACGGGTGGGGAAGACCTGCTGCACTGGAAAGTGCTGGCGCTGCGCGGCCTGGATCTGGCCATGGCGCCAGGCGCCGCCACGCAGCTGCGTGTGCATGACACCGCGCTCAGCGACTTCTATGCGCGGGTGATCGTGCAAAGCAATGGCCGCATCAACTTGCAGGACCTGGTGAAGTCCCGCCAGGCGCAGGCCGAGGCGGCCGCGGAGGCGACGGCCGCTCCCACGGCGGCCGCTCCTGCGGCGGTGGCCGAAGTGGTGCCGCCAGTGCCCGCTGCCGGGCCGGCGGCCGTGGTGCATATCGGGCCCGTGGTACTGACGGGGGGCACGGTGGCTTTTTCGGATTACTTCGTCAAGCCCAATTACTCGGCCGACCTCAGCGCGCTGGCCGGACGGCTCAGTGCCTTTTCTTCCGTGCCGGCGGCCGAAGGGCAGGCCCCGCAGATGGCCGATCTGGAGCTGCGCGGTCGCGCCCAGGGCTCGGCCAATCTGGAAATCCTGGGCCAGCTCAACCCGCTGGTCAAACCTCTGGCGCTGGACATCACGGCGCGCATGAGCGATCTGGAGCTGTCGCCGCTGTCGCCCTATGCCATCAAATACGCAGGCCACGGCATTGAGCGCGGCAAGCTGTCCATGGATGTGAACTACAAGGTGCAGCCCGACGGACAGCTCACGGCGAGCAACAAGCTGGTGCTCAACCAGCTGACCTTCGGCGAGTCGGTGGATGGCGCCCCCGCCAGCCTGCCGGTGAAGCTGGCCACGGCCCTGCTCGCCGACCGCAATGGCGTGATCGATCTCGACCTGCCCATCAGCGGCTCGCTCAATGACCCGCAGTTCCGCCTGGCCCCGGTGATTTTCAAGATCATCGGTAATCTCATCATGAAGGCGGTCACCGCGCCTTTCGCCTTGCTGTCCGGCGCGTTTGGCGGCGAGGCCGACAGCGGCGGGGCCGTGGTGTTCGCGCCCGGCAGCGCGCAGCTCGATGCCGCCGGGCGACAAAGCCTGGACAAGATCGCCAAGGCCTTGCAGGAGCGCCCGGCGCTGCAGATGACCGTGGTCGGTGAGGCAGCGCTGGAAGTCGAGCGCGAGGGCTGGAAGCAGGAGCAGCTGCAGCAGCTGTTGCTCGCGGAAAAGCGCCGCAAGGCGCTGCGCGCCGGACAGGCCGCGGACAGCGTCACGGCCGTGGGGGCGGCCGAAGCACCTGAGTTGCTCAAGGCGGTTTACCGCCGCGCGGACATGACCAAGCCGCGCAACCTGTTAGGCTTGGCCAAGGATCTTCCAGATAGCGAAATGCAAACCCTGTTGCTTGCGCATATCCCTGTGCCTGACAATGCGATGCATGAACTGGCTCTTGCGCGCGGGGTGGCGGTACGCGACTACCTGGCGGCGCAGAAGTTGCCTCTGGAGCGTCTGTTTCTGGGGGCCCCGGTGCAGCCATCGACGGGGCCGGATTGGAAGCCGCAGGCCCGGTTGAATCTGGCCGTGCGGTGAATCAGTTTGGGCTCTGCGCAAATAACAGCGAAAATACCTCTTTACTCTCTGCAGTACCGGCCCCTGGGTTGGTGGTGCAGCACAGGCCTTTTGGCTGCCTTCCGGGGCGGCCAAGGGCCTATTCCATTGAACAATGTCCTCTCTTTCTCCTCGTAGCAACATGTCCGAAGCCCCTGAAGTGAACCCGGCCCTGGCCAAGACCTCTGAAACGCATCCTCTTGATGCGCTGACCGGCGGCGCGTTTTCCGCAGAAACCTCGGGTGAACGTGCTTCGCGTATCCGGGACTGGTTGGTGACCCAGCCTTCCCATGACCAATTGCAGGAAGTGTTCAAGGAACTCAGCGTGCGCGACAAGAGCGCGGCACGTGCCGTGCGCGAACGCCTCGATGAAATCCGTCGCCTGGAAACCCAGGAAAAGATCGGTGTTGAATGGGCTGAAAAGGCCCAGCAGCTGCTGGCTGCCTCGACGCTGAACATTGCCGATGCCATGGCCTGGCAGCGTGAAGCCGCCAAGGCCGGTGCGCCTTTGTCGCGCGAACCCCTGTCGGTGTTCAAGGGCCAATTGGCCGAACGCGTCAAGGTGATTGAAGACCTGCAGCACCGCGTGCAGGTGCAGCGTGAAGCCGCCGTGCTGCTGGCCCAGCGCATCGAAGTGCTGTCGACCAAGCCTTGGCGCGATGCCCTGACCGCCCTCGATGCGCTCAGCGCCGATGTGGCGCACTGGCAAGCCCAGGCCGATGAATTGACCGGCGATGCCAACTGGGTCAGCGTGGACGCCAAGTTCCCGCCCCAGCTCGAGAATTCGCGCACCCAGCTGCTGGTGGTGTGGGACGCGTTCCAGTCGGCGCTGGCGCTGACGCAAGCTGCCGCGCAAGACGAACAAGCCGCTTTGCCGCCCGTGCCTGTCTGGGCCGACGAACTGCGCGTGGCCCGTGGCCTGCCCACGGAAGCCGCCGCAGTGGCTGCCAAGACGGCTGCTCCAGCCATGCCCGTGGCTGCTCCCCGTGCCAAGCCCGTTGCCAAGGCTGCGCCCAAGGTCGCGCCCGAAGTGATCGAAGCGGGCGTGCAGGCCGTGCGCCAGGCGCTGGCCCAACTGGTGGCGCTGACCGGCAAGGCCGAGGCGCAAGCCCCCGTGGCGGCTGCCGAGGCCGCCGTTGAAGTGGCGCCAGAAGCCGTTGCTGCCCCGGCCGCAGATGTCGCTGTGGAAGTCGCCGCTGCCGAAGTGGCGGCCAGCGATGCGCCGGCTGAAGCCGAAGCTCCCGTGGCTGCTGGAGCAGCCGTGGCGGCCGAGGAAGCCCCCGTGGCTGCCGATGGCAACAAGCGCGTGGCCAAGGCGCTGGCGCAATTGCGTGCCGTGCTCAAGCAGCAAGGTCGTCATATCGACCAGGCGCTGGGAGCTGAAGTCAATACCGCCTTGCTGCAAGCCGGTGATGCCCAAGGCTGGCAAGGCTGGAAAGCCGACTCCGTGCGTGAAGAACTGGTGAGCCAGGCCGAAGCCCTGCTCAACCGTCCCGACGGCCAGGCCCTGGGTGGACGCAAGATGCAGGAATCGCTGCGCACCCTGCGCGAGCAGTGGAAGCAGGCCGATCAAGGCGCTGCGGCCAACCATGCGCTGTGGAAGCGTTTTGATGAAGCCTGCAATGCCGCGCACAAGGTGGTCGAAGCCTGGCTGGACCGCGTGCGCAGCGAAGCCGCCAACAACAAGGCCCAGCGCGTGCAGCTGATCGAAGAAGTCAAGGCCTGGACTGCCGAGCAGGCAGCACAGGCGTCGCAGGACTGGAAAGCCATGGCCCGCAGCCTGCGCCAGTTTGGCGAACGCTGGCGCGATGGCGGCCATGTCGGCGAGAAGATGTTTGCCGAACTCCAGCCTTTGTGGAAGCAGGCCATCACGGCCGCGGAAGCGCCTTTGCATGCCGCGCAAAAAGCCAGCCTGGCACGCCGCCACGCTATGATCGACGAGGCCGTGGCCCTGGGCGAAGCCGCCTCGCTGCGCATCGATGCCGTCAAGGCCTTGCAACAGCGCTGGCAGGCCGAGGCACAAGCCGTGCCTCTGGACCGCAAGCACGAACAAAAGCTGTGGGATGCATTCCGCAAGCCGCTGGATGACGCTTTCAACCGCAAGGGTGGCGAGCGCAACAGCCGCAGCCAGGTCGAACTGAGCGAACACGACCGTCGCGTGTTGGAAGCATCCAAGGCTTTGGAAGATGCCAATGCCAGCGGTGATGCCCAGCAGATTCGTACGGCCATGGCGGCACTGGAAGCCGGTTTGCGCAGCCAGGCCCAGGCCCAGGAATCCGTGGCCAAGGCCGAAGCACAGCCCGCTGCTGCCGATGAGGAAGGTGCTGCCGCGCCCAAGCCCGTGGCCGTCAAGCCCGTGGTGGCCGTGCGCGGTGATGACCGCCCTGGCATGAAGAAGGAAGCCCCTGCAGCCACGGGCCGCCCTGGCCGCCCCGGCGAGCGCCGTGACGGCCCAGGCAGCCGCGATGGCCGTCCTGGTGGTGGTGACCGTGGCGGCCGCTTCGGCGAACGCAATGATCGCCCCATGCGCGAAGACCGCGGCCCGCGTCTGGCGGACCCGGCTTTCCGTGCCCAGCGCGATGCCCTGGAACATGCCCAGATGGCGCTGCGCAAGCTCGCCGTGCAAGCCCACGGCGAAGCCTTGACCCAGTTGCTCAACGCCTGGGAAAAGCGTGATGCCGAGCAGCTGCCTGGTACCCAGGAGCTGGGCGGCCGCGTCACGCCGCAGGTGCGTAGCGCCTGGGCCAAGTCCTTGTCGGCTCCCGTGGCTGGCGATGCTGGCGAAGCCCTGCTGCGCCTGGAAATGGCTGCCGACGTGCCCACGCCCGCCGAGCAGATCACGGCCCGCCGCACGTTGCAGCTGCAACTGCTGACGCGCCGTAACGATCCTTCGCCGGCGGAGACCTGGGGTCAGGATGCTGCCCGCGTGCTGGCTACCGCCCGCGACGACGCCAGCGCCCGTCGCCTGCAGAACGCACTCAAGGCCTTGCTGCGCAAGTAAGGTCCACGGTGGGCGGCCCAGCCGCCACCACGCAAAAGCCACTCCTCGGAGTGGCTTTTTTATTGACTCATGAGACGAGTGCTGCATCTCATCAGGTCGGGTCGCTCAGTGAAACCACAGAACGTTGGGTGCCTGGACGTGGCCTGACCCGTCGTGTCAACGGTACTGCGAGCATCATGTGCAAGTTGTATGCGGGTGGGGGCGAAACCCAAGTAAAAAACGGACCATTTGACCTGTTGCTGGTGCTCAAGACATCGGCCTCAGATGTTGTGGACTTAGTTGTATTTAAATTTGTTGCATTTGTGTCTAAGTGCGATCAAAATTCCCTGCGGCGTCCTAGTGAACACCGCCAGGTGTTGTCTTCAGGGGGTAGCATGCGCGCGCACACAGGATTGTTGTTGGCCTTTGCACTCCTTGCCGGATGCACTGCCGTGCCGGATAAGCAGTACCAATCGGCCGGCTTTCAAGACAGGTCATGTTCGCTTAGCCCGGTAGGCCGAGACGTCACCTGCCCTTCCACTGCAACAAGCGCTGCGGATGCTAAAGACGCTCGCGTCGAGAAGCATTTCAGCGTGGCCTACCTTGAGTATTGCGAGCTCGAAAGCGAACTATGCAAGGGGCCAGGGCAACTGTTCTCGCAGCAGCAGTTGCAATCTATACAGCAGCAAGTAGAGGCATCCAATGCGGCAGGCGAAGCCACTCTTGTCGTTGTCTATGTGCACGGCTGGCATCACAACGCCAGCTCTGAAGATGGAAACGTCAAGTACTTTGATCACATGTTGGCGCGGTATGCGGACGCACTTGCACGGGCAGGCAGGGCAAATACGCGGGTGCTTGGTGTTTATGTTGGCTGGAGAGGGGAGAGCATCGCAGCGCCGATCGCCAGCGTGTTTACGGTCGCGGACCGTGGCCGTACGGCAGATCTGCTTGCCAAGCGAGGCACGATTGCGTCTGATCTGGCTGTCATTGCCGCTGCAGTGCAGAAAGGTTCGGCATCGAGTCGCATGATTGTGACTGGTCATTCCTTTGGCGGGCGGTTGATCTCACGTGCTCTGTTGCCGAGGTTCGAAAAAACTTACCTGCCTTTAGGGGATAAAGCGCTGATCGTCACGTTGAATGCAGCCATCGGAGCAGATGCGTTTTACGAACTCTATCAACCCGCACGTCTTTCGGCAGCGGCAGCCAGGCCGACATGGTTGAACATCACGAGCCTGGACGATTGGGCAACCCGGCGCACCTATCCGGTTGCGCGACGCTTAGGTGACATGCAGCCTGACCATGCGGACGATGACTCAAGTGGTCGCACAATCGGACACTACCCACCATATAAAACGCACCAAATCAGTTTTGCGAATTGCAGCACCGTGGGGTGCGGGGACAAGAGTCGGATGTCGGAACTTCTTGCTGTGGACTATTGGCAGCCTGCGCCATTTCAATTTTTTGTGCTCCGATACGTCCCGGAGAATGGTGAGGCAGCTGTCAACATGTGTGGTCTGATACGCGAGTATCCATACACAAGAATGGCAACGGATGCGATGGCTGCAAAGGGCGTCTGTGCCGACATGGTTGGAACCGAGTCACCTCATACGGGTAGGAAGCGCTTTCCTGCCAATGGCCACCTTTGGAACATCGAAGGCGATAAGACCGTTATAGATACCGATGGCCTTCAGGCAACAAGCGCACCTGTGCACAACGCGGTGACGCAGACTAGCCTTGCTACCGTGCTGGTTCGCCTGATGTACGGCGAACGGTAGGGGGGGGGCTTGGTTGGGTCGCTGGTTGGCAGGAGCGTATGAGTTAGACGGTGACAGCCAGGTCAGCTGTGCAAGCTCGTGAACTGTTCCGCATGGTCGTGGCTGCTGAGGTGTTGGCTTAGGGGGCATCTGTCCCTGCGCTGAGTTCCTGCTTGAGTGCTCCGAAGAGCAAAAATGCAGCGCAAAAGAAAAAGGCCGTTGCAGTTGCAACGGCCTTTTAAATTTGGTGCCCAGGAGAGGACTCGAACCTCCACGATGTTACTCGCTAGGACCTGAAACGAGTGCGTCTACCAATTCCGCCACCTGGGCATTTCAGGAAAGATTGAATTATAGGGGGCGTTTTTGGGTCAAAAAGGGAAAACGTGAAATTTTTCTTTGCAGTGCGTTTTCAGGGTGAAATGCGGAGTGTCTATGCTGTGTCGCTGTTGATCTTCGGCGGGGCGGGGCTGCATGGTGGCGCTTGCCTGTCTTAGGGTCTGCAAGACTCTTGGGCGCCCGGTATGGGGGGATGGGGGGGGCTGTGAGCGCCACAGGGTGCGGGCGGCACCTGGAAGGCTGCGCAGGCCTGTCCGGAAATCCGTGCGGGGGATGTGTCCATTCATCTTTTGGCGCCAAGGTGAATGGAGCTTCTTGTCTCCACCGCCAGGCATGGGGCCTGCCACGGTCTTTTGGGGGCTGTGCCTTTTGCGTGCAATACCGCTTTTCGATGCACAAAAAGAAAAAGGCCGTTGCAGTTGCAACGGCCTTTTAAATTTGGTGCCCAGAAGAGGACTCGAACCTCCACGATGTTACTCGCTAGTACCTGAAACTAGTGCGTCTACCAATTCCGCCATCTGGGCTTTCAGGAAAGATTTGAATTATGCAGTAAAAAACACTGCGTTTTTCAAAGTTTCCAAAAAT
>JAMNYN010000355.1 GCA_023622805.1 Pseudomonadota bacterium
ATTGTGTCCAGATCGGCGATCGCTGTGAGCTCAACGCCTGGTCCGGCCCGCAGACCCATCTTTTCGAGGACCGGGTCATGAAGATAGGCCGGATCCAGATCGGTGACCGGGTGACGCTGGGCACGCGCAGCACCGTCTTGTACGACACCGTGATCGGGAATGGCGTATTGCTGGGACCGCTGACCCTGGTCATGAAGGGCGAGAAGCTGCCGCCCGACAGCGCCTGGTCCGGCTCGCCTGCCCAGTCCTGGACGGGCTGATGGTGACCCCCATGCCTGCTGATCACAGGCCGGCATTGCGCGCAGCCGACCCCGCGGTGTGGCTGCTGCAAGGCCGGAGCCGGCATTTGCGCGGCGAGGCCCGGGCGCTGCTGCGGGAGCTTCTCGCCGGCTATCTGGACATGACACCCGCGCAGGTGCCCTTGCATTTCGTGCCCGGTCAGGCGCCGGTGGTCGACGCGCAGTGGCAAGGCTTGGGCTTGTCGATCAGCATGAGCTACAGCCAGGATGTGGCACTGATTGCCCTGTGCCCTGGCGCGCGCATAGGCGTCGATCTGACCGCCATCGCCGCCCTGCCGGATTGGGCGCAGGTGGCGCAGCTGTACCTGGGCCCGAAATCGGCTGCGCGCCTGGCCGCATGCGAGGAGGGGGCGCGCGACGCGCTGTTCGCTCTGGCCTGGGCGAAGCTGGAAGCCCGCGGCAAATGCCTGGGCCTGGGCTTGCAGGAATGGTCGCCGGCCCGGCATGAGCGTTTGCAAGAGCGCTCCATCCAGGTGAGCACGGCGGCGCTGGAGGGGTTGCCTTCAGGCCAGGCCTGTGCGCTGGCGGTGGCGCGGGGTGCGAGCCTGTGACGGCGTGATGGGCGCCAGCGCAGGCCGGCCCCATAGGTGCGAGAATTTCGGCCTTCTATCCAAGGACCCGCTGGCGCGCTTTTCCATGTCATTTTTCGACCCCACCGTTCTCATTTTGCTGGCCCTGGCCGGCGTCAGCGTGTTCGCCGGCAATCACACCGTGGCCGCCGCCATGGTGGCGCTGATCGTCATCCGCCTGTCGCCGCTCGCGCTTTATTTCCCCTGGCTGCAGAAGAATGGGCTCAACATCGGCATTTTTCTGCTGATGATCGCGGTCATGGTGCCCATCGCCAGCGGCCAGATCGCGGCCCTGGATCTGTTGAAGTCATTCACCGAGTGGAAGTCCGTCGCGGCCATTGCGGTGGGCATCTTCGTCGCCTGGCTGGGCGGGCGCGGCGTCACGGTCCTGTCGGCGCAGCCCGGCGTGGTGGCCGGGCTCATGGTCGGCACCATCCTGGGCGTGGCTTTCTTTCGCGGCGTGCCCGTGGGGCCGCTGATTGCGGCCGGACTGCTGTCCTTGCTGCTCGGAAAGTCGTGAAAGGCGGGGGGCCTGGTCTGGCTCCCGCTGCACTTGCCGTGGAACTATGCGGTTCCGTCAGAGCCCATGAGCGATGCATTGACCGCTTGGTACTCGAAGTCGCCATCCTCGAAGATGACGAGAAACCAGAACGATTGTTCGGGACTGCCCAGCAGCTCCTTGAGGTCCGAAGCGGGTCTTGAGAGCTGGACTCTGACGTCGAGCGGCAGCTCCTGGGCTTCGGCAAGGCGCTGCCTGGGGACGGCTTCCAGCTCGGGCGCTGCTTCCCTGAGGTCCAGCAGCACCATCAGGTCGTTCGTGCCGAAATGCCGCTGAGCGGCTTGGGCGAATGCGAAGACCCTATCGTCGATGATCTCCATGAGGCGTTGCGAAGACGATGTGCTCAAGCGAACTTACTCCTGTGGCTGGTGAATGGGCTGGGATGGTACGCCAAGTCGGCATCGGCCCATGCCTTCAGGCCACGGCCACCGGTTTGCCATAGGTGTCGCGCAGCGTGCTCTTCATCACCTTGCCCATGGCGTTGCGGGGCAGTTCGGGCACGAAGAACACATGCTTGGGCACCTTGTAGTTGGCCAGCTGGCCCTTGAGGGCCTGGATGATCTCGTCGCCGCCGAGGCCGTCGTTCTTGCGCACCACCACGGCGGTCACGGCCTCGCCGAAGTCCCGGTCGGCGATGCCGATCACGGCGGACTCGCCCACGCCCGGCAAGGCATCGATGGCCATTTCCACTTCCTTGGGATAGACGTTGTAGCCTCCCGAGATCACCAGGTCCTTGGCGCGGCCGACGATGGTCAGGTAGCCGTCCCTGCTGAGAATGCCCTGGTCGCCCGTGCGGAACCAGCCATCGGCGGTGAACTCCTCGGCGGTTTTTTCGGGCTTGCGCCAGTAGCCCTTCATCACGCCGCTGCCGCAGATCTGGATGCCGCCGATCTGGTCGGCGGGCAGGAGCCGGTCCTGGTCGTCGGTGATCCGCACCTCGACACCGTCAATGGCCTGGCCCACGGAGCCTATGCGCCGCTCGCCCGCGCAGGGGTTGGACGTGATGATGGCCGACTCCGTCATGCCGTAGCGCTCCAGCACGATCTGGCCCGTGCGCTGCAGGAAATCGCGGTTGGTGTCGGCCAGCAGGGGGGCCGAGCCGGACACGAACAGGCGCATGTTGGCGCTGCAGGCGGCGGTGAAGCCGGGCTGGTCGAGCAGGCGGGTGTAGAAGGTGGGCACGCCCATCATCACCGTCGCCCGCGGCAGCAAGGACAGCACTTGCTGGGCGTTGAATTTCTTCAGGAACAGCATGCGGCTGCCCGACAGCAGGGCGCAGTGGCCGGAAATGAACAGGCCGTGGGCATGGAACAAGGGCAGGGCGTGGAGCAGCACGTCCTTGGCGCTGAAACCCCATAGCCGGGTCAGGGCCTGGCCGTTGCTCAGCAGGCTGGCGTGGGTGAGCATGGCGCCCTTGGGGCGGCCGGTGGTGCCCGAGGTGTAGATGATCACGGCCACGGCATCGCCAGGCATTTGCACGGTGTCGAAGTCCGTGGCTTGCGCCTCGGCCAGCAGGTCCAGGCTGCCGTCGCCGGCGTCGCTCAAGCCCATGACGTGGGCGACGCCATGGCGCCGCGCGAGTTCACTCTTGGCCGCAAGCTCCGCGGGCTCGCAGACGAACACCCGGGGCTCGGCGTCGCCCAGGAAGTACTCCAGCTCGTTGATCTGGTAGGCGGTGTTGAGCGGCAGGTAGATGGCGCCCATGCGCAGGGTGGCGAGGTAGAGGCAATAGTTGCGGGCCGACTTGTCGACCTGCACGGCCACGCGGTCGCCGGGCTGCACGCCCAGTTGGGTCAGGGCGTGGGCGTAGCGCGCGGTCGTGTCCAGCATCTGGGCGTAGCTGAGGATCTGGCCGTCGTCGGTTTCGAGAAAGGGCGCGTCGCCGGCCTGGCGGGCGATGGATTCAAAGGCGGCGAAGATGTTGGCGTTCATGGCTTGGAAGAAAGGTTGTGAGGTTGGCGCAGGGGCATGGCTCAGGACAGCGCGCTGACGGTGTCCGCCACGCCCAGTTCGACGTAGTCGCAAGCAGCGGCGCAGGCATTCGAAATGGCCGCATCCGGGCGGGTCAGAATGCTGCTCAGCGATGTCTGGGGCAGCGTTCGCACACTGCCTTCGGGAGCGATGTCCACCGAGGACGCCGCGCCGGCGACGGCGATGTAGATGCCGCCGGAAATTTCGCCGGCGATGCGCAGCCGCACGGCCTGGCCGCGGTGCACGCGGCGGCGCACGCTGCGCGCCAGGTGCACCAGGTACTGGCTGAGGATCAGGTTCTCGTCCCCCAGGTGCAGGCTGTGGCCGGCGCAGTCTATCCACAGCTCCAGGGGGCTCTGGGCTTGTTCGACCAGGGCGGCGAATTGCAGCGCATCGGCGGCCCCGACACAGGCCCGTCCGCCGCAGCGCAGCGTGCCCTGTTCGGGGCGGCCGGCGAAGCGCGCTGTCGGTGCCGGCGCGGTCTCGCCCAGGCGCAGGCCGAGCATGCGGCGCTCGTCGTCCAGGGTGTCCGGCAGGGGGCCGGCAGGCAGTTCCTGCACCCAGTCGCGCAGCGCTGCCGCATAGGCGGGCAGGTTGTCGTCGAGCAGGCGCTCGGCACCGCCATGGCGGCAGCGGGCCTGGCCGCCGATGGCGGCGCGCACTGTGGCCAGGGAGCCGCCGCCGGCGCTTTCCAGCACCCGCGGGCCGGACATCGCCAGCACGGTGTCCGGGGCGTAGCAGCGCTGGCTGGCCGCGAAAGCCAGCATGCTGGCCCCGCCAAAGACATTGCGTCCGAGCAGGGCGATCATGGGCAGGCCCGCCAGGCTGGCGTCCAGCAGCTCGGTCATCAGCGCGCGCAGCGCGCCCTGTATGGCCAGCCCCGCGTCCAGGCGGGCGCCGGCCGAGTCGATCAGCAGCACCAGGGGGGTTTGCGTTTGCCGCGCGCGGCGGACCATGCGGCGCAGGTCCGCGCATTCGGCGCTGCCCAGCACGCCCTTGTCCAGCGCCGGATCGGTGGCCGCTGCCAGTACCGCGCGGCCGGCCACCGTGGCGCTGGCCAGGCGCAGGCCGGACTCGGCGGGCAGCAAGGTGTCGGAGTCGGCGTCGAACAGCGCTGCGAGCCGGTCCGCGACCGGTGCGCTGGTGAAAGGGGCGGCAAGCACGGCGTTCATGTCTGTCACTTGTTGTCCGCGCCCGCGCCAGCGCGCTGCGTGATGGCCTTGTGCTTGGCGCCGTCGCTGATCGCCCAGTCCTTGAACTCTTGCGGCGAGACCGAAGGCCAGGCGACGTTGCCCTGTTTCTCCAGCCTGGCCTTGACCTCGGGGTCGCGCAGCACCTGGGCGCTGGCCTCGAACAGCTTATTGACCATGTCCGGCGGCAGCCTGGCCGGGCCGTAGAGGCCGAACCACAGGTTGAAGTCGTAGTCCTTGATGCCCGACTCGTTCATGCCCGGCAGGTCGGGAAACAGCGGCGAGCGCTCGGCCGTGGTCACCGCCAGCGGCTTCAGCTTGCCGGCCTGGACCATGGGCATGACCGAGGGCGGCGTGCCGAAAGTCATGTCCACGTCGCCCGCGGCGACCGCCTGGATGGACGGCGCGCCGCCCTTGTACGGCACATGCAGCATGTCGATGGCCGCCGCGTGGGCAAAGGCAGCCCCGGCCAGGTGCGTCACCACCCCGGCGCCGGAAGACGCATAGGTCAGCTTGCCCGGATTCTTGCGCGCCTGCTCCATCAGGCCCTTGACGCTTTTTTCGGGGAAATCCTTGTTGACCGCCAGCAGCATGGGCGAATTGCTCCAGCGCGCGATGGGCGTGAAGCTTCTCGCGCCGTCGTAACGCGCGCTCTTGTAAAGCAGCTGGTCCGAGCCGTAGAGATTGGCCGTGCCCAGCAGCAGCGTGTAGCCGTCGGGTTGGGCACGCGATACCAGCTCCGACGCCAGCGTGGTGCCCGCGCCCGGCCGGTTGTCGATGATCACCGCCTGGGACAGCACGCGGCCGAGCTTTTCGCCCACGATGCGAGCCACCGCATCCGCACCGCCGCCGGCCGGGAAGCCCACGACCAGGGTGATCGGCCGGGAAGGATAGGTATCCGCGAATGCCACCGTGCCTGCGGCAACGGCCAGCGCCGCAACCAACGCTTTCTTGAACATGTCTTGTCTCCTTGGGGTTGGACTTCAGGGTCGGAGCGCCGCCCTGAACTGCCTTTTTTCGGCCCGCGAAAGCGGCCCGTGGCGGTTTTTATGGATCCAATGTAAGAGTGCTGTAGATAATTTAAAAATATGATATTTTTATTGCTCGATCGGATTTACTTATGAATGAGCAACAGACATGGACCTGCGGCAGCTGCGGTATTTCGTCAAGGTAGTGGAGTGCGGCAATGTCACGCGCGCCAGCGAGGCACTGCATATCGCGCAGCCGGCCGTCAGCCAGCAGATGCGCAATCTGGAGCGCGACCTGGACATGCGGCTGCTCGAGCGCAGCGTGCACGGCGTGGCCCCGACCGCGGCCGGACAGACGCTTTATCGCCACGCGCTGGAGCTGCTGCGCCAGGCCGACAGCACGCGCGAACTGCTGCGCCAGGACGCCGAGCTGCCCCAAGGCCGTGTCTCGGTCGCCTTGCCGTCGAGCACGGCGCGGATGGTGGCCATCCCGCTGGCACGCATGATCCGCGACCGCTACCCCGGCATCGCGCTGGAATTGGTGGAAGCGCCGAGCGCGGAGCTGGCCAGCCTGCTCACCAGCGGACGGGTGGATCTGGCCGTGATTGTCGATGCGGTCCCCACGCGCAGCATCGCCATGCAGCATCTGCTCACCGAGGCCTTGCACCTGATCGCCTGGCCGGAATTTCCCATGCCGGACGGGCCCATCGCTATTGCGGAACTGGCGCGCATGCCGCTGCTGCTGCCGAGTGCGCCGAACACGATTCGCAGCCATGTCGAGTGGGCCATGCGCGAAGCCGGCTTGCCCTGCGAGATCCGCTTCGAAGCCAGTTCAACGGCCTTGCTGTTCGCCGCCGTGATGGCGCAGCTGGGCGTGACCATACTGCCCTGGAGCGCCGCGCATATCGAGCTCAGCGAGCACAAGCTCAAGCTGGCCAAGGTCGACCACCGGCTGTTCTCGCGCGACCTGTCCCTGTGCTGGCGCGATACGGCCTTGCTCAGCAATGCCGTGCAAAAAGCCAAGGCGAGCATTCTCGAGCTCTTCGACGGTCCCGAGAAGTGGCCGGAGTGGGTGGCGTCGGCGTAGTGCGCGCTGGATGGGCTACGCCTGGTCGGGGAGGCCGAAACCGCAGGCGGGTGCGACCGGCAGCAGCAACTGCGAGGCCCGTCCCGGCGCCATATGGATACGGTTGCGGGCCGTCTGGCGGGGTCCGGCGCTGCCTTCCGGCGCGCCCGTGTTCGGGTTCACATCGAAGCGTGGGAAGTTGCTGCTGGAAATGTCCAGGCGGATGCGGTGCCCCTTCTTGAACAGGTTGGACGTGGGCATGGGCTCGATCGTGATTTCAGCCACTTCGCCGGGCGCCAGCAGTTCGGGCTGCTCCCAGGACCGCCGGTAGCGGCAGCGCAGGATGCCGTCCGTGAGATTCATGGCGTAGCCCTGCGGATAGTCGGCGCTGGGGGGATGCAGGTCGATGAGCTTGGCGGTGAAATCGGTGTCGGGCGCGCTCGACGAAATCCACAGCTTGATCACCACCGGACCCGTGATTTCGAGATCCTGCGCCAGCGGCGGCGACTCGAACACCAGCACATCCTCGCGTTCGGCCAGCGGTCCGAAGGGTAGCCGTGCGCCGAAGAGGTTTTCGTGGGTGCGCTGGTCGTAGGCGCCGGCGGTCATCAGCGGCTCGCCGGAAGTGATGGAGCCGCCTATGGTGGGCACCGGGTTGGCCGGATCGAACGTGTACGCCAGCACACCGTCCTGTTCGGCCGGCTGCAAGGCCAGAGTGCCGTCGGCGTGCAAATACCAGGGGACAAACTGGGTGCCCGGCAGCGGCCAGTCGCTGGCACTGCGCCAGCAGCCGCCGTGATCGAGCCGGCCCTCGGCTGTGCGCGTGCCCGTGCC
>JAMNYN010000437.1 GCA_023622805.1 Pseudomonadota bacterium
GCGCGCGCGACCTCAAGCAGCGCATGATCGCCTGGTTCGGCCCCATCATCACCGAAGCCTACGGCTCCAGCGAGGCGGGCTACACCACCTTCATCACGTCCGCGGAATGGCTGGCCAAGCCCGGCTCCGCGGGCAAGGCACTGGGCAGCGCCAGGCTGTCCATCGTCGGCGACGACGGCCAGGAGCTGCCGCGCGGCGAGATCGGCCTGATCTATGTGCGCCAGCCGGCGATGCCGGACTTCACCTATATCGGCCGCGAGGACGACCGACAGAAAATCGGCCGCGACGGACTGGTCACGCTGGGCGACATGGGCTTCATGGACGAAGACGGCTACCTGTTCATCTGCGATCGCAAGTCGGACATGGTGATTTCGGGCGGCGTGAACATCTACCCGGCGGAAGTCGAGGCCTGCATCATGACCATGCCTGAAGTCAGTGACGTGGCCGTGTTCGGCATTCCCAATGCAGAGTTCGGCGAGTCCATGGCCGCGGCCGTGCAGCTCAAGCCCGGTGCCACGCTGGCGCCGGCCACGCTGCAGGCGCGTTTGCGCGAGCAGATCGCCAACTACAAGATCCCCCAAACGATCACCTTCCACGACAGTCTGCCGCGTGAAGACACCGGCAAGATTTTCAAGCGCTTGCTGCGTGCGCCTTATTGGGCCGACGCCGACCGCCGCATCTGACCCCACCAGGAAACATCCATGGCATTGCCCTCCATTCTTCAAGACAAGCTGCGCCTGCCCTTGATCGCCGCCCCCCTGTTCATCATCTCTACGCCGGAGCTGGTCATCGCCCAGTGCAAGGCCGGCATCGTGGGCTCGTTTCCGGCGCTCAACGCCCGGCCGGCCGAGCAGCTGAAAGTCTGGCTGACGCGCATCACCACCGAGCTGGCCGAGTACGACCGCCAGCACCCCGACAAGCCTTCGGCGCCGTTTGCCGTCAACCAGATCGTGCACAAGAGCAATGACCGGCTGGAGCACGACATGCAGGTCTGCGCCGAGTTCAAGGTGCCCATCGTCATCTCGTCGCTGGGCGCGCGCAAGGAAATCAACGACGCCGTGCACGCCTGGGGCGGCATCGTGCTGCATGACGTGATCGACAACCAATTCGCCAGGAAGGCCATTGAAAAAGGCGCCGACGGCCTGATCGCTGTCGCCGCCGGAGCCGGCGGCCACGCGGGCGCGCAGTCGCCCTTCGCGCTGATCCAGGAGATCCGCGCCTGGTTTGACGGCCCGCTGGCCCTGTCGGGCTCGCTGTCCAGCGGCCGCGCCATTCTCACGGCCCAGGTCATGGGCGCGGACCTGGCCTATATGGGCTCGGCCTTCATCGCCACGCAAGAGGCCAATGCGGTCGAAGGCCACAAGCAGATGATCGTGGAAAGCGCGGCCAACGATGTGGTCTACACCAACCTCATCACCGGCATACACGGCAACTACCTCAAGCCTTCGATGGAGCGCGCCGGCCTCGATCCCGCCAACCTGCCCACGGGCGACGCCAGCCAGATGAACTGGGGCGCGGACCGCGTCAAGCCCAAGGCCTGGAAAGACATCTGGGGCTGCGGCCATGGCATTGGCGCCATCCAATCGGTCCAGCCCGTAGGCCATTTCATTGATGGATTGACCCAGCAATACCTTGCTGCGTGCCAATCCACCGGGCAACTCATCGCCAACCGCGCCTGAGTCCCGCATTCACCGACCACACAAAGAGGAGACACACCATGAATTCCAAGCGAATCGTTCTGAAGACCACCCTGGCCGTGATGGCCGCCAGCAGCCTGGGCATGTTCCCCGGCATGGCCGCGGCCCAGTCGACCAAGACCATCCGCATGCTGCTGCCCCTGGCACCCGGCGGCGGCTCCGACACCCTGGGCCGCGCCGTCGCCATCGAAATGGGCAAGACGCTCAATGCCACCATCGTGCCCGAGAACAAGCCGGGTGCATCGGGCACGCTGGCCCTCAACGAAGTGATTCGCGCACCGGCCACCAGCCCCACCTTCGGCCTGATCCTGGGCTCGACGATCTCGGTCGTGCCCCATCTGATGAAAGTGCCTTACGACAGCGTCAAGGGCATCAAGCCCATCGCGCAAATCGGCACCACGCCCATCGTGCTGCTGGTGAACAAGGAGCATCCGGCCAAGACGCTGGCGGAATTCGTGGCCATGAGCAAGCAAAAGCCGCAGAGCTTCGGCTCCTACGGCGCGGGCACGGCCAGCCACATCGTCGGCGAAGCCTTCGCCATGACGGCCGGCGTCAAACTGCTGCACGTACCCTACAAGGGCACGGCCCCCGCACTCAACGACCTGCTGGGTCGCCAGGTGGACTCGGTGGTTGCCGACTATGGCGCGGCCGGCCAGCATCTGGGCAAGGACGGCAAGCTGCGCGCCCTGGCCGCCACGGGCGTCAGCCGTGCGGAAGGTTTCCCGGATGTGCCGACTTTCGGCGAGCAGGGCTACCCGGCGATGAATGAGCTGGTGGGCTGGATCGGCCTGGCGACTTCGGCCACCACCTCGGACGAGCAAGTCGCCGCATGGGCCAAGGCGGCCGCGGGCGCCGTGCAAGTACCCAGCGTGCGCCAGCGCCTGATCTCCTTTGGCTACGTCCCCACGGGCACCCACGGCAAGGACTTCGAGAAAATCGTCGCGGCCGAGCCCATCCGTTGGGGCGCCTTGATCAAGTCCGCCAACATCACGCTGGAAAACTGAGCCGCCCCCTGAGGACCCTCGGAGGCAGCTGCGGCTGCCTCTTTTTCATGGTCTTGCGGCAGCGCCGAGTGGCACCGTGCGTGCTGCTTGCGCCGCTCAAATCATTGCATATACAATAATTGCAACCACAACCATAAGGACGAGACCATGGACACCGCCACCCTAGAGAACCCCGCCGCCCAGTGGGAAGCGCAAAAGCAAGCCGTCGTTGACCAGATGGAGGCCGGCGGCGGCCGTCCGGGCCTGGCCTCCCCGGCCCAGGTACAGGGCAAGAGCGGCCTGGAAATCATGCAGGCCATGCTGGCCGGCGCCCTGCCCTACCCGCACATTGCCCAGACGCTGGACTTCGCGCTGATCGAAGTCGGCCACGGCAAGGCGGTTTTTCAGGGCACGCCCCAGCTCAAGCACTACAACCCCATGGGCAGCGTGCACGGCGGCTGGTTTGCCACCATGCTGGACTCGGCCCTGGGCTGCGCCGTGCACACTACCTTGCCCGCGGGCAGCGGCTACACCACGGCCGAGCTGAGCGTGAACATCGTGCGCGCGGCGAGCGCCGCCACGGGCCCGCTGCGCGCCATAGGCCGGGTGGTGCACACCGGCCGCCAACTGGCCACGGCCGAAGCGCGCATCGTCGACGCCATGGGCAAGCTCTACGCCCACGGCACCACCACCTGCCTGGTGTTCGCGGCCAAGGCCGCGGGCTAAAGCCGCTTGCGCATCAAGGCATTGGGAATCGTGACCCCGTCGCGCACCACTTCGCGGCGCTCGACCAGTTCGAAGCCGTAGTGCGCAAAAAACGGCTGGGCCGTCAGACTGACATCGGCGGTCAGCTCGGTCAGGCCCAGCGTTTGTGCTTGTTCGTGGATACGCTGCATCAAGCGCGCGCCTATGCCCTGGCGGGGATGCTGGCCAGAGACGAAGAAGTGGTCTATATAGCCATTGGGCTGTACATCGGCGTAGCCGACGATCTGCCCATCCCGCTCCACGACAAAGGGGTGCAGCTGGCGCATGTGCTCGGCCCAGCGCGCGCCATCAATGTCGGCCGGCGCCCAGGCCGCGAGTTGCTCGGGGCTGTAGTCGCGCGCGGCGGTCTGGTGCACGGCGGAGTAAAACACGGCCCAAAGCGCGGGCGCGTCGCCCGGGACGAAACGTCGAATTTTCATGCCGCCGATCTTAAACACCGGCCCTGGCACTTTCTTGCACCTATCCCGCGCAGCGGTATCGCGAATCCGCTCTAATGAAACATTGCGCAAAGGGAACTCTGTAATGACAAGCAAGACGTCGCTGGACAAGTCGAAGATCAAGTTTTTACTGCTGGAAGGTATCCACCCCAGCGCCCTGCAGCTGCTGCACAACGCGGGCTACACCAACGTCGAATCGGTCACCGGCGCGCTGCCGCCCGAAGAACTGGAGCGCAAGATCGCCGACGTGCACTTTGTCGGCATACGCTCGCGCACCCAGCTGACCGAAGCCGTCTTCCAGGCCGCGCACAAGCTGGTGGCCGTGGGGTGCTTCTGCATAGGCACCAACCAGGTCGATCTGGACGCCGCGCGCCAGCGGGGCGTGGTGGTGTTCAACGCCCCTTACTCCAACACCCGCTCCGTGGCGGAACTGGTGCTGGGCGAAGCCATTTTGCTGCTGCGCGGCGTTCCCGCCAAGAGCGCGGCGGCCCACCGCGGCGGCTGGCTCAAGACGGCCGAAAATTCCTACGAAATCCGCGGCAAGACCCTGGGCATCGTGGGCTACGGCTCCATCGGCACCCAGCTGTCGGTGCTGGCTGAAGGCCTGGGCATGCAGGTCGTGTTCCACGACGTCATCACCAAGCTGCCGCTGGGCAACGCCCGCCAGGCTGCCTCGCTGCAGGAACTGCTGGCCGTCAGCGACATCGTCACCCTGCACGTGCCCGAGCTGCCCTCCACGCAATGGATGCTGGGCGCGGCAGAAATCGCCGCCATGAAGCCCGGCGCCATCCTCATCAATGCCTCGCGCGGCACCGTGGTGGAGATCGATGCGCTGGCCGCCGCCCTGCAGTCCGGTCACTTGCACGGCGCCGCCGTCGACGTGTTCCCGGTCGAGCCGCGCACCAACAAGGACGAGTTCCTCTCGCCCCTGCGCGGCCTGGACAACGTCATCCTGACGCCGCACATCGGCGGCTCCACCATGGAGGCGCAGGCCAACATCGGGCTGGAAGTGGCCGAGAAAATGGTCAAGTACAGCGACAACGGCACCACCACTTCGGCGGTGAACTTCCCCGAAGTGGCGCTGCCGGCCCACCCCGGGCAAAAACGCATACTGCACGTGCACCACAACGTGCCCGGCGTGCTGTCGGCCGTCAACCAGGTGTTTGCGCAGCACGGCATCAATATCGCCGGCCAGTACCTGCGCACGGATGAAAAACTGGGCTACGTGGTGATGGACATCGCCGCGGACACGGCGAACGTGCCCATGGCGCAACTCACGGCCATTCCCGGCACCATCCGCTGCCGCGTGCTGTTCTAAGCCGCAGCCCACAACGAAAAAAGGAGCGCGGTTGCGCTCCTTTTTTTACGCCGGGGCGGCCGCTAGGGGCCGGCCCTTACTTCGCGCCGCCGCTGGCCTTGGACACGTAGTGCGCCAGCGCCTGGATCTGGTCTGCGCTCAGGCTACCCGCGTACGAAGGCATCTGACCGATGCCGTCGCGCAGCGCCTTGGCCACGCGCTGGGCATCGGGCTTGAGGTCGTCCAGAACGGGGCCGACAGCACCGCTGGCATCCGCATCCGCCAGCGTATGGCACAGCGCGCAGGCGGGCACGGCGTTTTGCGAGAACAGCGCCTTGCCCGCATCGAACTGGGCGGCATCACCAGCGGCCATGGCCGGCAGGCAGATCACAAAAGCCAGGCACAGGGCCGCTTGTCGCACATTCATCTTCATGGGGAAACTCGATTCAATCACTTGTAGTTATGGGGAAAGCTCAACCGCGCGGGCCTCAGCCCACGTTCACCGTCACCGCATGGTCGGCCCAGCTGGTGTTGTTGTAGCCGGCGGCATTTTCCATGCGCTGCTCTGGCTGGACATTGCCCCGCACGTCCGTGGCACGGCTGACCAGAACATGCTGGCCGGTCGTCAGGCGTGCGTCCAGTACGAACTGGCGCCATGCGTACTTGCCCAGATCGGGGCCCACCAGGCGCGCCTCTTTCCAGTTCTTGCCGCCGTCGATGGAGACTTCCACGCGCTTGATGGCATGCATGCCGCCAAAGGCCACGCCCGCAATCTGCGCCCGGCTCTGCTGCAGTGGCGCGCTGTCGGGCGCCGGGAAGTTGATCCAGGACTTGACGGTCATTTCCTGCACCGAAGGCTGGTTGGGTTCGCCCTTGCCACCGGGTGGGGAGATGCGGTAGCCGTGCGACATGATCTTCGCATCCGTTTCCTGGGCCGTGAAGGCCAGGCGCTTGATGTACTTGATGTTGTTGACACCGGTGTAGCCGGGCACGATCAGGCGCAGCGGGCCGCCGTGGGCCAGCGGAATCGGCTCGCCGTTCATTTCCCAGGCCAGCAGGGCGTCGCCCATGGCCGCTGCGGGCACCGAGCGCTCGACGATGATGCTCTTGGGGTCCAGGCCGGCCGGCAGCTTTTCACCACCCGTGCCGGTCAGGAAGCGCATGCCGCTCTCCACGCCGCCCAGGGCCTCGGCCACCGCACGCACCGGAACGCCGCTCCAGACCACGCAGCCCGCCGCACCCACGGTCCAGGGCGTGCCGCTGGGCTTGCTGGGGAAGAACGCACGGCCGTTGCCCGAGCACTGCAGCACCATGGCCACGGTTTCCAGGCCCATGGTCTTGAGTTCGCGCAGCGACACCGTGCGTGGCTTGCCCACGCCTTCGATGCTGATTTCCCAGGCATCGCGATTGGCGACGATGGACGCATCGGGCGTAGGCAGGTTGTTGCGGATGTACAGCTGATTGGTCGGCGTGATCACGCTGGTGCCAAAGGCGCTGCGCTTGGTCTCGACCGTGGTGCCGCTGTGCACGATGACGCTATTGGCGTCCTTCCAGGCGAAAGCCGCGGGCAGCGGCTTGGCGGCCTGTGCCGCCGCGCCGGAACTCCAGGTCGACAAGCCGACCGCGGCCAGGGCACTGGCGCTGCCCACCAGCAGGTGGCGGCGGCTCAGGGCTGCGGACAATGCGGAAGTGGTTTGTGGGGTCTGAATGGACATTGGGGTCTCCTTTTTCTGATCAATGACAAGCGGCCGATGGTAACGGCCTGTGACAGGGGAAAACGGCTCACGGGCGCAAAAGAATCGCCGCCAGTACAAAACCGGCCATCCACAGTGTTTCGACCAGCAGCAGCGCAAAAGGCCTCCAGCCCGCACGGGCCAGTTGCTTGAACGAGGTCTTCATGCCCAGCGCGGCGATGGCGATGACCAGGCAGCCGCGCGAGATGTCGCTCAGGCCCGTCTGCACCACGGCCGGCACGGCGCCCACGGAGTTGATGACCACCAGGGCCACGAACACCCACAGGAACCAGGGCACCAGGGCCTGCTTCTTGCCCGCGGCGGCGTCGCCGCTTTCTTCGCGCTGGCGCTTGAACAGGCTGGAAACCACGATCACGACCACGGCCAGCATGGACACGCGGAACAGCTTGACGATGGTGGCGTAGTCGCCGGTTTCCTGGTTCAGCATGAACCCTGCCCCCACGACCTGGGCCACGTCATGAATGGTGCCGCCCAGGAACAGGCCGGCCAGCTCGGGCGGC
>JAMNYN010000207.1 GCA_023622805.1 Pseudomonadota bacterium
AGCCACAGCTCTCCTGGACGGTTGACCTGGATCTCGGTGACCTGCTGGTCATCGAGGTAGGCGGTCAGCAAGGCCAGCTTGGTGCGGAAGGAGGCAATTTGCGACATGGTCCGGCCTTCATGGAATGAATTCGACGGCTTCGCCACGCTTTGACGCGTTGATTTCTGCCTGGTAGATCGGCGTGAAATCGAGGTCTTTATTCACGTAGATGCGCACACGTGAACCGGCCGGCACAGTAATGGTGGGCGGGATGCTGAGGTACGGCTGGAGCACGGACTGCGCACTCTGCGCGGCCGCCTGCTGCACCGACTGCCGGTAGGCGGCCGCCGAGTTGTACTGATCGCCCGACCCCACGCCCACATTCGACGCGCCGGCTCCGATGATCGACAGCAGAGCGGACATGCCGAAAACCTGGGCGAAATGGGTGTCGACGATGCCTCCCATGCCGGCCGTCCCCAGTTGGTCTGCGCCCGCGCTGTCCAGCGTCACTTGCACGCCGTCCGGCCGGCGCAACGTGTTCCAGATGACAAACAGCCGATCCTGTCCCTTGCGCACGTTGGCGCTGTACACGCCGCAGATGCGCGACCCCCAAGGAATCAGCTTGTTTCTCCCCTGCACGCCGTACACATCGCGTTGAACGGTTGCGCACACCATGCTTGGCAGTTCGGAAGTCGCCCGCGGCTCCAGCACGGCCTCGATCAATTTTCCCTGCAGGATCTTGTAGGGCAAATGGTCGATTTTCTGCGCCTCGCTGATCGCCACGCCAGTGCCCGACACTGCCCGCGCAAAGCGAGAGTTGGGATCTTGCGCGCCACGTTCACCACCACCGAACGCGCCTGCGTTGGCTGGCTCCTGGTCGCCGCTGTCTCCCTGCTGCTGCACAGATGGCATTCCTTGGCTCTGCGTGTTCGGCGCAATAAGTGCTGACTTCATACGCGCTTCGCGCATGCGCCGCTGCTGTTCCAGGCGCTGCAGTTCCATCTGCTCGCGTTGGACCTTCATCGGGTCATCGGCCTGCTGTGCCATCGCCGGCGTGGGTGCCGGCACGGTTTCGGGCTCCTGCGCTTTGAGTTTTGGCACCGGCTTACGCTCGGGAATACTCAAATGGGTGTTGCCAGCGGTGCTCGCCGGATCACCGTCGTCATGCTTCAGGTACCAGACAGCACCGAGCACGACCACCCCGGCCGCGGCTATGGCTATGCCGCTGCGCTTTTTCTTGCGGCCATCGGCCACCAGCGAACGGTGGGTCTGCTTCTCCCACTCGCGAACTGCCGCTTCGCGGTCCTCGGGCTGCGCCATGGGTTGATCGCTCACGTCAGCTTCCCTCGCCTGAATGGATTCGCGTTGTTCTGCACGCAGAGCTGCTCTTTCCCATTGCGCAGCGTGAACAGACTTGCAACGCGTTCAACAACGAGATATGGCCCCTCGCGCCGGGTGTTGACGATGGACTCGGAGCCATCCGGGCCTACGGTGTAGACCGACGGAATCTCCGCGTTCTGGTCGAACAGCAAGTAGGTGAACTCCCCATCATCGAACGCGCGTTTCAAGGGAATGGCCGCCTTGTTGCCCGACGTGCCGTAATCCAGATTGAGCTTGGCAAGATCGGGCCCCTTGCCCGGGGGGGGCGCGTCGCCTGCGCCGGCGGACATGCTCAGGCTAGCGTTCGGATACACGAAGCGCACGAGAAACGTCATCGGCGCCTGTTTTTTCGCGCTGGTGAGCGTGAAGTAATAGGTGCGCTTATTGGTGATCACCGTCAGGTTGGTGGCCGCGTTGGGCTCCACGGGCTTGAGGAACAGCCGGTTCTGATAAGGCACGGTCTGCCACGCAATGGAATCGCCCAAGGTCACGACCTTGACCTTTTCATCCTGGGAAAATTCGATGGACGTTTGATAGCCGTAGGTCCCGACGATCTCGTAGACCTGGTTCGGGTCATAGGGAACCTGCTTCACCCGTTGATCGGTGGCCAAGGATCGCGGCGACTTCGCCGCGTGCGCGGGCACCCAGACCTGCGAAACGGCCGCGCCGAACAAAAGTGCACAAACGAGGGGGTAGGTGTCGAATTTCATGGCCTTTCTCCCGTTGACAGCCCATCACTGACGGCTGAGTTCCTGGTCCTTGCGGTAAGCCGTCGTCGCGTAGCCAAGCGCGTTTTCCCATCGATCGCCAAGAGCCAGCGGCTTGAACGTGAAAGTGCTTTGCACGAGTGCGGTGTAGTAGTCGGTCTTGGGCGCGCTGCCAGGCTTCTCGGTAATCGACTGGAACGACACCTGGTACGCGTCCTTGCCAAGCGACGTGATGCCGGTGATCTTCGGATAGCGCCGACCTCCCAGACCAATCTGGTAGTACGGGTTGTTCGGGTTTTCGGCGCTGGTTTCCTTGTCGTACAAGGCGGCCACGGCTTGTGTCGAGTGCAATCGGCACAGATCTGCAAAACGCTGGCGCCAGTCCGGATCGAAGGTGTTGCAGTACATGATGAAGTCGTACACCTGGCTCTGGACGAACGCGTCTTGCCCAGTAATCGTCTCCGGGCTGACAAGCTGCTGTTTGACCACATGCCCATTGGCATCGATCACCGACACCACCGGAATCACCGTATGGATATGGGCCAGCACCGTGACAGCGCTGGTCAGGCCTCCAATCACCAGTAACAGCAGGGCAATCAGCAGATAGGCACGGTTGCGCTCCTGCTTGAGCCTGTTCAATCCACCCAGCTGCGCCGCATGCATGCTGCTGTCGCCCAGAAAAGTTCGCGCACCAGCTTTCATTTGCCTGCACCTTTGGTCATCCACATGCGAGCGGCCGTGACCAGCATGCCGGTTGACGAAGCTGCGCCGCCAGACAGCGCCGACGCCCAACTGCGCACGCTCAACATGAACAGAATCATTACGCCTTCAACGATGAACAACTGAGTGGTTTGTTGACTGGTCGGAAAACTGTTGGTGCTCGCTGCTTTCTCTGCAGCATCAATGACTTCAGCGAACGCGAGAAATCCGAAGCGAACGATGGCAATCACCAGGATGTACAGAAAGCAAAACGTGAGCATCTGGCTGAGCCAGTTCATGAACCACTGCCGTGTTTCAGGGAACATCAGAAAACCGATGAACAACGGGCACAGCACCATGGTGATGGCCAGGCCGAACTTGGCAATGGTCATATATACCAGCGCAAGAACTAACAGGATGCAGTTCAAGATGAAAAGAACCAAGCCATCGAGAATTAGCGCGATCTGGGCGAAGTCCGAAGAACGCAGCTTGCCGGATACAGACTCAACGTTATTCCACAAGGCATCGAGCATCTGGGTCGTTGACTGTCCGGCCATGACAGTCGCAGCCGTTCCTTCCATGAACGAGACGAATGCACCATAAATCACGTGGGCAAAACCGGACCAGTGGAGCGTGCCGAAAACGGCCATCGTCATGACACATCTGGCCAGGATGTCTTTCCATTGCAGCGGCACATACCCCGCATAGACCTTGTAGCCTAGAAGTGCCCAATAGAGCACCGCGGCAAAATAAAGTGGCGTAGAAATGGCTTCCGCAATAGCCGGGTATGTCTGCGAAAGAAAAGCATTGGTCACGCCATCCGCTGACCCCACCAAACCTTGAAGCGTTATGGCAGCCATGGCTAGGAATCCTCCATCACCTGTTGCCAACGTGCCCGGACGCGTGGGTCAAGCACATCGCTGAGCCGAATATCTCGCTGTGCGTGAGTTGCAACACGCCTTTTTATTTCTGAAAGACAAAAGTAATAGTTTTGTACTTTTGGATCAGCTCTTTCGAAGACAATTTCTCCACACCTAATCGGGTACCGGGGAACCCACCTTTCAAATTGACCGAAATTGGCCGTCAATAGTGGGTTGCCGGCTGGCACCGCGCGCACCGATGGCGCAACTTGAGATATCTGGGGAACGCTGAAATTTGGCCACCCCACATAGGTCTGCGACATGGATGAAAAATAGTACACAGCCCCGCCGACAGCTACAACAACGGCCAGGCTCGATATATAAATCCAGACGTTACGCATAGCCTTTATCCTGATGGATTTCGATGTTAAGCGGCTTGAAGTCACATGCGCAAGGCGACTGGTCGAACTTGTTCGATGTACTCGCACAGCCCGAGATAAGTGCCGCGAAGAACAATGCGACAAACAAGCGCCAGAATTTTTTGACCACTTTTATCACCAGCCAAGGCAGGATCAGTGAGGTCAGGAGATCAATCATGAGCATGGTTGTCAATCCTTTACATCGGGGGGGTTTCCATCGCTAGAAAATCACTCAGTAGTACGACGAAAGTACTTTTGTGTCGTGGCCGTCGCCTGATTCTGCTGATTCACCATGTTGGCTTGCAGATTCATGTTCATCGCGTTGAGTTTTGCAATCGCGCTTTGCATCATCCCGTTTTCGACAGAAATCCGGTTTTGCAAATCCTGTGCATCCTTGATATTTGCCGTTCCATCGACCAATTGACCAAGGCGCGCCAGGTTGTTCATATGGGTTTGCACTTGTGAATAAAGCGAATCTCCACCTGCCAGCGCGGCCCGCACCGAATCGGTACTCAGCTTGTATGTCTTCGCGCTCTGCGCTTGGGGATTTGAAAATAGGTCTTGCGGCAGCGTATTGATGAGCTTCTCGTAGGAGGCAAGCTTCGCCCCAAAGACACCGCTTTTTTGCTGTGCGACGATCTCTTGCCACGATCCGGGAACCACCGACGCTGATTCAATGGATTCATTCAGACCAATTTGCCCGCGACCATAATTTCCTGTGACCGCCGCGTACTGATTCTTGAGCGTTTTGTACTGCTCCTGCAACTGTTTGAACTGCTGCTGCATCTGGAAAAACTGCGTTGTGTCGAAAGTCGGTATCCCCCCTGCGAATGTCGAGAGAGCCGTCCCAATGGACGCTGCCGCCGCAATGCTCGCAATTGCCTTTTTCATCATCGATCTCCTGGTGTGATTTTCTGACTACCACTGGCAATTCTTGGTTACTTTGGTGCAGATTTTTTCTTGAGGTTGTGGGTGCCCGCAGCCATTGAACGTTGCATAAAAACTGGCACCCACTGTTCTGGATCATCGGTTTGGAGCTCCTCGATAATCCTCTGCATGAGCGCTACGCCCTTATCGTTTGAAGACAGCACAGGGATGAATTCAGGCATGCTGGAAAGGTCGAATTTCGCCTTGACTGACTCGTTTCCGCGTCGAATAAGGAAACTGCGACTTTCCAATGGCTCGTCGCGCACAAACTCGAATTCTGCAAGCGTAAGGCCAAGTGCATCTACGTAATCTGCATGTTTTGCCTCGCCGTTTGGCAAGAATATCTTGGTGGCCGTCTGCTTCTGTATCGAGTCCGTTTCGCTGTAAAGGTATTTCGCATCTGGCGTGACAAATACCAGCAGGCCATTCTTGCGGCGAATCTGCATGATGTAGCTGTCGATTTTTTCGCGCCAGTAAGAGTGCTTGACGAGGTTCTGCCCTTCTTCAAGGACCAGAATGAACGGCTCGCCATTCATCGACTGCTCAATGCGATGGAATGGATAACTCAATACCACGGGCAGCTCGGGCCGGGCTACGCCGTCCTTGATGAGCTGGCGCATTTCATAGCAATAATGCCGGCATCTGGTGATATCAAAGCTGTCTTGCTCGTTATCAAACACTCCCCCATTCGCGCCAGCGTGGCCGTTTGCGCCATGCCAGATCCTCATATCCCTCGCCAGTTCACCCTGGCCAAAGCGCCAGGCCACATTGCGCAAGCGTCTGTCCCCATAGGGCAAAGCGTAGTTCTCTTGAACGGCGGCATTGAACCGCTCGATGTCATCCGGTGTGATGTTTCCGCCATACCAGGTCCGCATCAGTGACAGTAACTCCACCAGGTAGGCGCGATTCTCAGCTGTGTCCGGTAGCTGCATTGGATTCCAGCCTGTATTGCCTTGTACCGTCAACGTGGTGTGTTGCCCACCCATTGCGCACATGAATACCTTCGCGCCTTCACGATTGTCAAACCAGAACACACGGGGTCTGGACTTATCGGCCATTGCAATCAATGCGGCCAGCAAGGTCGTTTTTCCGCCTCCAGTATCTGCCGTGATGGCTGTATGGCCAGCCACCATGCCTTCCATTTCACGATGGAAGTTGAAGTAATAGGCGGTTCCGCTTTCCGTCTCAAATGGAATGATTGCCGGCCCCCACAAATTGCCATCGATCCTGCCCGTCGCATAGTTATGCAACGAGGCAAACCCTGCGAAATTCCCCGACTTGATCTTTCCACGCCGCCCCATGAAATGCTGTGCCTGCCCTGGCAGCTGTGCCCAAAAGAACGTTTCTATTGCAAACCATTCACGCACAGGCTTAACGCCAAGATTGACGAATGCTTTCTTGAGCAGGCCAACGGCTCCATCTAGATCCGCTATTGTTTTCCGCCTGTTCTGAACAGGGTCGACAATTTCATTAGCGGCCAACACATGCACAAAAACAGTCAGATGATGAAGTCCATTTACCGACCTCCCCCGAGTCAAGTCCTGCAGGCCTCTGGTTATTTCATCCTTATCTTCCACCGCCACACCCGCACGATCATTGACAGAAATACGGCGGCGCTCTTGCAGCATGTCGTGTTCTGCACTGATGCGGTCGGTAAAGAAAAATGATTGCGTGATGATGAATTCAACCGGCTGCCGAAGAAACTCATCAAGCATCCGTGAAGACGTGCGCGTGGGCCACTCGGCCATGCTCAACATGGCTCCTGCTCGTTTTTCATTCAGATTATGAACAGCCACCACATTACTGACCATATTGAAATCGAGATGAGACACTGCGAGAGTTCTATCGAGCGAGAGCTCTGTGACCGGAACACGCTCATCTTCCAGGTTGATAAGGTAGTGGAGGAATCCGCCAATTTCGGTATATTCCTCACCGAGATAGTCCAGCACCACATCACGCCTATATTCATTCTTGTGACCGTACACTCGTTGAAATTCATGCCAGCTCATATTGAAGCTTTCGATTGCATGCTTTGCTTTTTCTTGGTTTACGCTGTCGGTAACGAACACAGGCAGACGCTGAATACGAAGCTTGCGTGCGCCGTAGCCAGAGAGCGTTTGCACCACCAGGTTTGTCACCTCATTTATCTCTTTTGCCTGTTTCTCGAAACAATCCAGATCATCTTTCTTTACCGAGGTACCCGAAATCAATGAGAACAACCGATCCAATATGCCGGGAACCCCTTGTCTAAAACAATTGAGAACGATGGAAATATATATCTCGTTCACATAGAATGATTGGTTTTCATGGCGTTCTCGCCATGCATGATTGAAGCGGCGTGAAAACCATGCCCCACCGTCTCCTGATGGATATTTATTGATTTTTCTACGGATCAGATGAACATATATTCCACGATCGCTATTTGCAATAGATCGCAATAC
>JAMNYN010000571.1 GCA_023622805.1 Pseudomonadota bacterium
GTCGCTACCTGGACCGCATCGCCGAAGTGACCGGCGTGCCTATCGCCATGGTGTCGACCAGCCCTGATCGCGACCACACCATTCTCATGCACAACCCTTACAGCGCGGCTTGAACGCAGCCTGCTGTATCCACGATAGAAACAGGACCTCACCATGCTGACCGAAGACGGTAACCACCTGTATGTGAGCTATGACGAGTACCACGGCCTGATCGAGAAGCTTGCGCTCAAGATCCACCAGTCGGGCTGGGAATTCGACACCATCTTGTGCCTGGCACGGGGTGGCTTGCGTCCAGGCGACATCCTGAGTCGCATTTTCGACAAGCCGCTGGCCATCATGTCCACCAGCTCCTACCGCGCCGAAGCCGGCACGGTGCAGGGTCACCTGGACATCGCGCGCTTCATCACCACGCCCAAGGGCGAGATCGCCGGCCGCGTGCTGCTGGTCGACGACCTGGCGGACTCGGGCCATACGCTCAATGCCGTGGTCAAGATGCTCAAGAGCAACTACCCGCCGATCAGCGAGCTGCGCAGCGCCGTGATCTGGACCAAGGGCCTGTCGACTTTCGAAGCCGACTACTCGGTGGAATTTCTGCCAAGCAACCCCTGGATCCATCAGCCGTTCGAAAGCTACGACAACATGGGCCCGGAAAAGCTGCTGGAAAAGTGGAAGCTGTAAGCTTGCACTGACCGGGCTTTGCGCCTCAAGGACCGCCGCGGCGGTCCTTTTTCATGGGCAAACCCGTTTTCCCCCGGGAAGGCGAGCGGTATTTGTTGGTTTTAGATGACATCAGGTCACAAGCTTGATGTCGTCGGCTGGAAGCGTGCAAGCCTGAAGATACACTGCACGCACTTTAGAAAGTGGTGGTTTGTGATCAATTCGTTCCTGCAGCGACGCGCTGCCCTGGCGTTGATTGGATTGGCCTGCGTGGCGTCCAAGGGGGCTGCCGCGGCGCCTCCGGTGTCTGTCGTGCCACCGGCTCCCAAGCCCGTACCCCAGCCTTTGCCGCCGGTGTTCGTGCTCAATTCCCTGGATGCCACGATCAGCGTGATCGACCCGTCGCGCTGGGTCGAGACGGAGCGCATTCCCACGGGCAAGGAGCCGCACCATCTTTACCTGACGCCCGATGAGAAGTCGCTGGTCGTGGCCAATGCGCTCGGCAATTCGCTGACTTTCCTGGACCCGCGCACGGGCCAGGTACAGCGCACGGTGCGCGATATCTCCGACCCCTATCACCTGCGTTTCAGCCCCGACATGAAGTGGCTGGTGACGGCCGCCAACCGGCTCAACCACATCGACTTCTTCCGCTGGGACGGCCAGCAACTGGTGCTGGCCAAGCGCGTGGCCACGGGCAAGACGCCCAGCCATCTGTGGATAGACGCCAATAGCACCACGGTGTATTCGACCATGCAGGACAGCGATGAGCTGGTCGCCATCGACCTGGCCACGCAAACCATCAAGGCCCGGGTGCGCACCGGTGCCACGCCTGCCGATGTCTACGGCAGCGAAGATGGGCGCCGGCTGTTTGTCGGCCTCATGGGCAGCGACAGCGTGGAAGTGTTCGACATTTCGGCGGGCCCGCCGCGCAATGTCGCGCTGATCAAGACCGGCAACGGCGCGCATGCGTTCCGCGCCGCGGGCGACAAGCGCCACCTCTACGTCAGCAACCGCGTGGCCAACACCATCAGCAAGGTCGACATGCAATCCCTGCAGGTGGTCGACAACTATCCGGCGCCAGGTGGTCCGGACTGTATGGACGTGTCGGCCGACGGCCGTTACATCTATGTGACTTCGCGCTGGGCGCGCAAGCTGTCGGTGATCGACACCGTGGAGAAAAAAGTGATCAAGCAGGTCAACGTGGGCAAGTCGCCGCACGGCGTGTGGACGCTGGCGCACGCGCCGCGCTGAGCGCGCCATGCTGCCGCGTCGCACCGCCTGGCTGGGGGCCTGCCTGTTGGGCAGCAGCCTGCTGTCCCTGGGGGCCTGGGCGCAGGACGCCTGCAAGCCGGTCTACCTGACTTTCGACACCGGCCACATGGGCGTGGCGCCGCTGGTCGCCGACGTGCTCAAGCGCCAGCATGTGCTGGTCACCTTTTTTGCGGCCAACGAGGCCACGCAAGAGGGCGATGGCAGCCTGGGTGAGCATTGGGCGCCCTGGTGGCGTGCACGCGCCGCCGAAGGCCATGCGTTTGCATCGCACACCTGGTCGCATACCTACTGGCGTGCCGATGCGGGCACGGACCAGGCTCCGGCGTTTCGCGTCAAGCCTTCGGCCGGCCCGCGCGAAGGCCAGACCTTCACGCTCAGCGCCGCCGGCTATTGTGCGGAAATCGCCCGCTCGGCAGACCGGTTGCAGCACATCACGGGCAAGAAGCCGCTGCCGCTGTTTCGTGCGCCAGGCGGCAAGACTTCGCCTGCGCTGCTGGCCGCGGCCAAGGGCTGCGGCTGGGAGCATGTGGGCTGGTCGCCCGCGGGCTTTCTCGGCGACGAACTGCCCAGTGAGCGCGTGAGCAATGCGGCTTTGCTGCAGCAGGCGCTGCAGCGCATCCGCAGCGGTGATATCTTGCTGGCACACTTGGGCATCTGGTCGCGCAAGGATCCCTGGGCGCCGGCCGTGCTCGAACCATTGATCGTCGGGCTCAAGCAGAAAGGCTTTTGCTTTCGCACGCTGGATGCGCACCCCGATTATTCACGCTGGATCGCGCAGCAGCGCTGAAGACAGGACTAGGGCAGGCGATGGACGCATTGGTGAATATATTTGAATCCGCACGGCAGTGGCTGTTCGAGACCGTGGTGCAGCCCTTGCTGTTTGGCGCGGGCCTGGGCCAGTTTCTGGAGGACGGCTATACGGCCACCGGCTGGCTGCTGGTGGGCCTGATCCAGCTGAGCGTGATGCTGCTGTTGATCGTGCCGCTGCAACGCTGGCGGCCGGTCGAAGCCGTGACCGACAGGCGCGCCATCCGCGTGGACATCGTCTACACGCTGGTGCACCGGCTGGGCCTGTTTCGCGTCGCGCTGTTCTTTGCCGTGGACCCGCTGTGGGACGGGCTGTTCGGCACGCTGCGGGTCTGGGGCCTGCCTACTTTCCACATCGACGACCTCTGGCCCGGCGTGACCGACAAGGCTTGGGTCAGCCTGCTGCTGTATCTGTTGGTGTTCGACCTGGTCGATTACTGGATTCACCGCGGGCAACACCATTTCCGCTGGTGGTGGAAGCTGCATTCGCTGCACCATTCGCAGCGCCAGATGACGGTGTGGAGCGATAACCGCAATCATTTGCTCGACGACCTGTTGCGTGACAGCATCATCGTGCTGGTGGCGCAGATCATCGGACTGGCCCCGGGCCAGTTCGTCGCCATCGTCGCCATCACCCAACTCAGTGAGAGCCTGCAGCACGCGAATGTGCGCCTGTGGTTTGGCCGCATCGGCGAGCGCCTGTGGATCAGCCCGCGTTTTCATCGGCGCCACCACACCATTGGCATAGGTCACGAAGCGGCGCCAGCGCCCGGGAAAGCCGCTCGGCGCCGGGGTGGCAACAACTTCGGCGTGCTGCTGCCCTGGTGGGACATGCTGTTCGGCACGGCCAATTTCGAGCTGCGCTATGACCCTACCGGAGTGCGGGATCAGGTCGAACCCGACCGCCAGGGACGGCTGCGTGACTATGGCCAGGGCTTCTGGTCGCAGCAGTGGCGGGGAATTCAGCGTTTGATGGGTCGCGCTTGAGGCGCGCAATCGGTATGCTAGGGGCATGAGACTGCTTATCGACTCCTTCTGGCGCGCAGCAGCTTATTGCCTGCACAAACGGGTAATTCTGTGGTCGCTGGTGCCGCTGCTGTTCATGGCCTTGCTCTCCACGGGGCTGGGTTACTTCTACTGGGCTCCGGCCGTGCAGTGGGTGCAAGGCCTGCTCGACGGCGCGAGCTGGCTGCAAACCGTCTGGGGCTGGCTCCAGGCCAGAGGCGTGGGCTTTGGCTCGGCCGCCGTCGCGCCGGTGCTGGTGGTCCTGGTGGCCATGCCCATCATCGTCGTGCTGTCCCTGCTGCTGGTGGCCGTGTGCATGACGCCCGCGCTGGTGTCCCTGGTGGCCCAGCGGCGGTTCGACAAGCTCGAGCGCAAGAAGGGGGGCTCGCTGCTGGCCAGCCTGGCCTGGTCGCTGGGCTCGACCCTGATCGCGCTGATTGCCTTGATCGTCTCCGTGCCGCTGTGGTTCGTGCCGCCGCTGGTGCTGCTCATTCCGCCCATCATCTGGGGCTGGCTGACGTACCGCGTCATGGCGTTTGACGCCCTGGCCGAGCATGCGAGCAAGGCCGAGCGGCGCACGCTGTTCCTGCGCCATCGCTACAGCCTGATGGCCATGGGCGTGGTCTGCGGCTACCTGGGCGCGGCACCGGCCCTGGTCTGGGCTTCGGGCATGGTCTTCCTGGCGGCGTTCTGGGTGCTGATTCCCGTGGCCATCTGGATTTATGCGCTGGTGTTCGCTTTCTCCTCGCTGTGGTTTGCCCACTTCTGCCTGGCGGCGCTGGAGCAGTTGCGCGCCAGCGGGCCCGTTGTTGACGCGTCCGACGTGATCGTGCCGCTGGCCCCCCAGCCCGCGGCCGAGGTCGTCACGCCTTCCCTTTCCTCCTCCACCAAGTGATTTTTCATGGATTTGCAGTTTGGCGCCCTCATCATTGGCGATGAGATTCTCTCGGGCAAGCGGGCCGACAAGCATTTGTCCAAGCTGATCGAACTGTTGTCCGCCCGCGGCTTGACGCTGTCCCATGCCGAGTACGTGGGCGACGACCGCCCGCTGCTGACGGCGGCACTGTCGCGGGCGTTTGACAGCGCATCCGTGGTGTTCTCGTTCGGCGGCATCGGTGCCACGCCCGACGACCACACCCGCCAGTGCGCGGCCCAGGCCCTGGGCGTGCCGCTCGCGCTGCACCCCGAGGCGGTGGCGCTGATCCAGGAGCGCATGCGCGATGTCGCGCTGGAAAAGGGCGAGGCTTTCGAGCCCGAGCGACCCGACAACGTGCACCGCCTGCAAATGGGCAATTTTCCGCAGGGCGCGACCATCATTCCCAACCCCTACAACAAGATTGCCGGCTTCTCCTGCGCTGGCCGCAAGGGCGGGGCCGTGCATTTCGTGCCAGGCTTTCCGGTCATGGCCTGGCCCATGGTCGAAAGCGTGCTCGATCGGCACTATGCGCCGCTGTTCAATGGCCCCGCGCGGCAGGAGCGTTCGGTGCTGGTGTTTGGCGTGGGCGAGGCTACACTCACGCCGCTGATGCAGCAGCTCGAGGCGACGCATTGCGCAATCCGCGTCTTCAGCCTGCCCAGCGTGGACCATGCCGAGCATGGCCCCCATGTGGAACTGGGCCTCAAAGGCCCGGCCGTGGAAGTGGCTGCGGCCTGGCCCCAGTTGCTGGCGGGCCTGCACTCTATTGGTGCAAAAACAAGCACCGAATTGGTGCGTGATTTGTGATTTTTTTCAGCGCCGGTGGATTGCACTGTTTTGGTGAGATCCGCGGGTGCGCAGTGTCCCGTCTTTGGCGTGTGGCGGGACGCGCGTGGGGCGTGAGAGCAGGGTGTGCAAAGTTGGCACGCAAACTGCTTGATGTTCCGCAACCCTTTTGAACAAGCCGTTTTTCCAGGAGATCCTGATGGCAAAGACCGTTGCAGACGTAATGAAAATGGTGAAAGAGAACGAGGTCAAGTTTGTTGACCTGCGCTTCACCGATACCCGCGGCAAGGAACAGCACGTGACTGTGCCTGTGTCGCATTTCGATGAAGACAAGTTCACTTCGGGCCATGCATTTGACGGCTCTTCGGTGGCTGGCTGGAAGGGCATTGAAGCATCGGACATGCAACTGATGCCCGATCCCAATACCGCCAACATCGATCCTTTCTTCGAAGAAACCACGCTGTTCCTGCAGTGTGACGTGATCGAGCCCAGCGACGGCAAGGCCTATGACCGCGATCCGCGTTCCATCGCCAAGCGCGCTGAAGCCTACCTGAAGGCCTCGGGCCTGGGCGACACGGCCTACTTCGGTCCTGAGCCAGAATTCTTCATCTTCGACGGCGTGCGCTGGACCAATGAACCCGGTCACGTGAGCTACGAAATCGAAGAATACGAAGCGCCCTGGAACAGCGGCACCAAGTTCGATTCCGGCAACCGCGGTCACCGTCCCACGACCAAGGGCGGCTACTTCCCCGTGCCCCCCGTCGACAGCACGCAGGACATGCGCGCCGAGATGTCGCTGATTCTCGAATCCCTGGGCATTCCGGTTGAAGTCTTCCACCACGAAGTGGCAGGCGCAGGCCAGAACGAAATCGGCACGCGCTTCTCCACCCTGGTGGAACGCGCCGACTGGACGCAGCAGCTCAAGTACGTGGTCTGGAACGTGGCCAACACCTACGGCAAGACGGCGACTTTCATGCCCAAGCCTTACGCTGGCGACAACGGCTCGGGCATGCACGTGCACCAGTCGGTCTGGAAAGACGGCAAGAACCTGTTCGCCGGCGACGGCTATGCCGGTCTGTCCGACTACGCGCTGTACTACATCGGCGGCATCATCAAGCACGCCCGTGCACTGAATGCCATCACCAACCCTGGCACCAACAGCTACAAGCGCCTGGTGCCCGGCTACGAAGCTCCGGTGAAGCTGGCTTACTCGGCCAAGAACCGTTCGGCTTCCATCCGTATTCCCTACGTGGCAAACCCCAAGGGTCGCCGCGTCGAAGCGCGCTTCCCCGATCCATTGGCCAACCCCTACCTGTGCTTCTCGGCGCTGCTGATGGCCGGTCTGGACGGCGTGGAAAACAAGATCCATCCCGGCGAAGCCGCGACCAAGGATCTGTACCATCTGCCCCCGGAAGAAGACAAGCTGGTGCCCACCGTGTGCCACAGCCTGGACCAGGCCCTGGAAGCGCTGGACGCTGACCGTGCCTTCCTGACCAAGGGCGGCGTGTTCTCCGACTCCATGCTCGATGCCTACATCGAGTTGAAGATGGGCGAAGTGACCCGCTTCCGCCAGGCCGTGCACCCTGTCGAATACGACATGTACTACTCGCTCTGATCCAGAGCATGCCGCCCCGCAAGCCCGCAAGGTTTGCCGGGGCCGGCGGATTTCCGAAAGCGGCGCAAGCCGCTTTTTTTGTGCCTGCAAGTCATCGGAAGACGGCGCGCATGGGGCACATTTTGGGCGAGCGTGGCGGGCACAAAATTGCCTTTTTGTCACGTGATCAGGCGATACTGGAGGGTCACAAGCCGCGCCTGTTTTCTGCCGCGGGTGACCGAGGGAATGTCATGAAAAAAATGCTTGTACTGTTGCTGCCGCTGTGGGCGTCCGCTGCGTGGTCCCAGAATGTGATCTATCGCTGCGGCAATGAATACACCAACAACGTCAGCCAGGCCAAGG
>JAMNYN010000343.1 GCA_023622805.1 Pseudomonadota bacterium
ATCAGCTTGGGAGCCTGGCGCGCCACGTGTTCCACGAGCTGCTGGGTCTCCGTGCGGCTCAGGAGTTTGGCCGCATGCACTTGCATCAAGTGTGACAAATGCGTGGCCATCACGGTTTCGGAATCAACGACGGTAAAACCCGCCATTTGTGCCGCTTCCTTCTGGCGTTCGTCGATCCAGTGGGCCGGCAGGCCGAAGGCCGGGTCGGTCGTCGGGGTGCCGATCAGCGGCGTGCTGATGCCGCCCGGATTGATTGCCAGGAACATGCCGGGGAAGGCTTCGCCTTCGGCGATGCTCACGCCGCGCAGAGTGACGCGGTAGGCGCTGGGCTTGAGTTCGAGGTTGTCGCGCACATGCACGGCCGGTGGCAGAAAGCCCACCTCCTGCGCAAACTTGCGGCGCACGCCCTTGATGCGGGTCAGCAGATCGCCCTGGCGCTTCTTGTCGACCAGTGCAATCAGGCGGTAGCCCAGCTCCAGGCCCAGCAGGTCCACGGGCTGCAAATCATCCCAGCTGGCTTCGCCGTCGGCGGAAGGCGCCTGTTGCGCTGCCGGCACCACGTTCTTGGCGTCGCGCGCGGCCTGCTGCTTGCGCGCCAGCACCCAGGAGCCATAGATCAGTGCGCCGCCCATGCTCAGAAACACGACGTGGGGCATGCTGGGAATCAGGCCCAGCAGGGTCAGCACGGCGCCGGTCACGGCCAGCACGCGCGGCGACATGAACAGCTGGTCCACGATCTGCTTGCCCATGTCCTGGTCCTTGCCCACGCGCGAAACCACCATGGCCGCGGCCACCGAGATCAGCAGGCCGGGAATCTGCGCCACCAGCGCATCGCCCACGGCCAGCAAGATGTAGCTGTCGGCCGCTTGCCCGGCCGAGAGGCCGTGCTGGGCCATGCCGATGATGAAGCCACCGACGATGCTGATCACCAGAATCAAGATGCCGGCCACGGCGTCGCCGCGCACGAATTTCGAGGCGCCGTCCATGGAGCCGAAGAAATTGGCTTCTTCGCCGACTTCGGCGCGCCGGCGCTTGGCCTCGTCCTCGTTGATCAGGCCGGCATTCAGGTCGGCGTCCACGGCCATCTGCTTGCCGGGCATCGCGTCCAGGGTGAAGCGCGCCGAGACTTCGGCGATGCGCTCGGCACCCTTGGTCACCACCACGAAGTTGATCACCACCAGGATGGCGAACACGATCAGGCCGACGGCGAAGTTGCCGCCGATCAGGAAGTGGCCGAAGGCCTCGATCACCGCGCCGGCCGCGCCCGGGCCGGTATGGCCTTCGAGCAGCACCACCCGCGTCGACGCCACGTTGAGCGACAGGCGCATCAGCGTGGTGAGCAGCAGCACCGAGGGAAAAGCCGCAAAGTCCAGCGGCCGCACCATATAGGCCGCGACCATCATCACCATCAGCGCGACTGCGATGTTGAGCGTGAAGAAAGTGTCGAGCAGCCAGGGCGGGATGGGCAGCACCATCAACGCCAGAATGGCGATCACCAGCAACGGGGCCGACATGCCCTGGAGGGCAGAGCTGTGCGTGCGGCCCCAGAGCTTCAGGGATTGCATGGAAGAGTTCATGGAGCACTGCCTTGAGGAGCTGTCCGCTGGTGCGGGTCGAGTTCAGGGGGGACCGGGGGCTCGTCGAGCGCTTCCGGCATCAGGCCTTCGCCGCGCATCGCGGCCTTGAGGCGATAGACATAGGCCAGCACCTGGGCGACGGCGGTGTACAGCGCCGCTGGGATGGCCCGGTCGAGTTCGGCGTGCGCATACAGGGCGCGCGCCAGCATGGGAGACTGCAGCACCGGGATATCGTGTGCCGTGGCGATTTCGCGGATTTTCTGCGCCAGCAGGTCGGTGCCCTTGGCAATCACCTGGGGCGCGTCCATCGTGGCTTCGTCGTAGCGCAGGGCCACGGCGTAGTGGGTCGGGTTCATGACCACGAAGTCGGCCTTGGGCACGGCCTTGATGCTGGCGCCGTTGGCCATTTCGCGTTGTTTCTGGCGCAGCTTGCCCTTGATTTCGGGGTTCCCGTCCGATTCCTTGTGCTCCTGCTTGACTTCCTGGTGGGTCATCTTCAGGCGCGACTTGAACAGGAAGCTCTGCAACGGCACGTCGATCAAGGCCACCAGCATCACCACCAGCAGCAGCAAGGTCACGCCGCCGGTGAGCCAGTCGCCAACCATGGCCAGCGCCATGGGTGAAGGCTGGCTGATGACGCGGGCCATGTCTTCCAGGCCGCTGGCCAGGTACTTCCAGCCGACGAAGGACAGCACGATGGTCATGAAGACCATCTTCACCACCGTGACCATCTGCTGCTTGGAGAAAAGATTGGAAATGCCCGACAGCGGGTTGAGTCGCTTGAACTGGGGCATCACCGGCTTGAAACTGAAAATCCAGCCGCCGGCCAGGATCCCGCTGATCAGTGCGGCCGAAATCGTGGCCAGCGCAAACACCACGCAGGCGGCCAGGCCGATCCAGCCCATCTGCATCAGGCGCTCGAGCATCATCGCCGGCGTCTTGGCGACCTGGGCGTCAAACGTGAACTGCTGGCTGATGGCCAGCTGCATGTGCGTGATCAGCGGCTGGGCGCCGACCACCATGGCGGCTGCTCCCGTGCCCAGAATGGCCAGGTGCGACAGGTCGCGCGAGCGCGCACCTTGCCCGTCCTGGCGCGTCTTTTGCAACTTGCGCTCGGTGGCGGGGAGATTTTTGTCTTGGCTGGAGTCCATGGCGGATGTGACTGAATGTCACCGCCATTGTCGCCACGGCCTGTTTTCGCTAAAGGCCGAAAAGCAGCCGCGAAAGCCTGCTGTTCACGCCCCCGTTCGCTCTGACCCCGAATTAGTTGTGCATGCTGCACAGCCTATGAAACTGGCGTGCCCCAGCGTGGGGGCAGCGAGGAAGGGCCGCCCCGCACCGAGGCTGCCGTCCCCCTCCACCGCAGGTTGAGAGGGGGAAGACGGGGCGGCCCATGCCGCGAAGCGGCTCAGGGGGGCCTTATTTCAAAAGCCCAGGCTGGCCAGCAGATCGTCGACCTGCGACTGCGAAGTCACCACATCCGGCGTGCGGCTGGCGTCGACCACGGGGCCGGCCAGAACTTCCGCCGGCTTGGGGGCGATCGTTACCGCGGTAACGGCGCCGCCCGGTGGAGCCGTCTGGATCAGCATCTGCACCAGCTGTTCTTCCAGGTTGGCGGCCAGGTTCACCACGCGCGCAATCACCTGGCCCGTGAGATCGTGAAAATCCTGGGCCATCATGATTTCGGTCAGGTGTTCGTCGGCCTTCTGGGTGACGTCTTCCATGTCCGTGAGGAAGTTCATGATGTCGCCCTTGGCCACGGCGGCAACCGGGTCCTTGATCAGGGCGGCGACCATGCGCCGGGTTTCATCGGCGATATAGGCCTGCTGGGCCTTGGCCTGCTCGACGCGGTTGAGCACCTTGTCGGCGGCCTCGCCTGTCAGTCGCGCAATATAGGACAGGCGGCTCTGGGCATCCGGCAGTTCGTCCATGGAGCCGCGCAGCTGGTCGGCAAAGCCCAGTTCATTGAGTGAATCGTGCAGCTGACGGGTCAGCACACCAATCTTGTAGTGCAGTTCACTGGATTCGGCTGGTGTGTTGTCGTCCATGGTTTTACAGCCCCATCTTCTTCAAGATCAGGTTGACTTTTTCCTCCAGCGTCGCCTTGGTGAAAGGCTTGACGATGTAGCCCGCTGCGCCGTTTTGCGCAGCCGCCACAATATCTTCCTTCCGGGCCTCGGCAGTCACCATCAGCACGGGGAGATGCTTGAGCTTCTCGTCCTGCTTGATTTCTGTGAGCAGCTGGAAGCCGTTCATGTTCGGCATGTTGATGTCGGTCACCACAAAGTCGAACTTGCTGTTGCGCAGCTTGTGCAGCGCAACCACGCCGTCTTCCGCCTCATCAGCCTCGGGGAAACCGCTTTCCTTGAGCAGATTGCGCACAATGCGGCGCATGGTGGAGAAGTCGTCAACGATCAAAAAACGCAAGGCATTAGCCACGTGAGACCCTTTCGGTCGTAATGTGCTTCGGAAATAAAGACATATTCGGCAGCCAGCGCGAAAACTTGAGGCTACTGCGCGTTATGGGGTGGATTGTCGTGCTTTTCCGCCGTTGTCAGGGGCGCTGGGCTGCTGTGGGGGAGGATTGTCGGGCTTTTCCGCCGTTGTCGGGGATGGAGGGCTGCTGCGGGACTGTTTGCCCAGCAGCCGCTCTTCGGCTTCCCTTGTCAGCACGGTGATGGTAATGCGCCGATTTTGCGGTGCACGGGGATTCTCAGTGTCCAGCAGGTCGCTGGCCGCCACGCCGACCACGCGCGCCAGCTTGTCCGCCGGCATACCGGCGGCAATCAGTTCGCGGCGCGACGCATTGGCCCGGTCGCCGGACAGCTCCCAGTTGCTGTAGCCACGGTCGCCATTGCCGTAAGGCGCGGCGTCGGTGTGGCCGGACAGGCTGATGCGGTTCTCGGCACCGCCCAGCGCCGCGCCCACTTCGCGCAGGATGTCCTGCATATAGGGTTTGACGATGGCGCTGCCGCTGTCGAACATGGGGCGGTTGTGCTCATCCACGATCTGGATCTGCAAGCCGTCGGGCGTCACATCGATGCGGATCTGGGAGCGGTATTCGTTGAGCTTGGGATTGCCCGAAATCATGCTGTCGACCTTGGCCTGCAGCGTCTTGATGCGCGCCGCATCCTGGCGGGCGCGTTCGGCCTTGGCCGCGTCCAGGCTTTGCTTGCGGTCGGCGGTTTCGTTCGATTCAGAGCGCTGCACCTGGCCGTGGACCTTGGACAGGTCGTTGCCGCCGCCGGGGATGATGCTGGAGCTGTTGCCCGAGCCGTCCCCGCCCTGCATGGCCACTTTGAGCGGCGCATTGAAATAGTTGGCAATGCCTTGCAGATCGCCCTTGGACGTGGAGCCCAGTAGCCACATCAACAGGAAAAACGCCATCATCGCCGTCATGAAGTCGGCATAGGCGATCTTCCAGGCACCGCCATGCGCGGCATGGTGGACCTTCTTGATGCGCTTGACGATGATGGGTTGGAGTTTCTTGTCAGCCATGGTGCTGCTTATGACGGTGAGCTGGCGGGGGCCGGCTTACTTCTTGCCCTTGACATGGTTTTCGAGTTCCAGGAATCCTGGGCGCTCGGTCGAGAACAGCACCTTGCGGCCGAATTCGATGGCCGTCGCCGGGTTGTAGCCCTGCATGCTGGCCAGCAGCGTGGTCTTGATGCACTGGAATTCCTTGGCGGCATCGAACGTGCGCTGCTCGATCAGGCCGGCAATCGGCTCGACCACGGCGTAAGCCAGCAAGATCCCCAGGAAGGTGCCGACCAGCGCCGAGCCGATCATGGCGCCGAGCACGGCGGGCGGCTGGCCCACCGATCCCATGGTGTTCACCACGCCCAGCACGGCCGCCACAATCCCGAACGCGGGCAGGGCGCCGGCCATCTTGCCCAAGGCGGCCACGGGGGCATGCGCTTCCTGGTGGTGGGTCTCGATTTCGCTTTCCATCAGCGCTTCGATCTCATGGGCGTTGAGGTTGCCCGAGACCATCATGCGCAGGTAGTCGGTGAGGAACTCCATCACATGCGTATCGGCCAGCACATTCGGGTACTTGGCAAAAATGGGCGATTCCTGCGGCGCTTCCACGTCGGATTCCACGGCCATCAGGCCTTCCTTGCGCGCTTTTTGCAGAATTTCGTAGAGCAGCGCCATCAATTCCAGAAAGCGCTCCTTGTTGTATTTGGAGCCTTTGAACGCAGCTGGCAGCGCGCGCATCGTCGCCTTGATCACCTTGGGCTGGTTCGAGACGATGAACGCCCCGAGCGCAGCTCCCCCAATAGTGAGCATTTCAAATGGCAAGGCCGTAGCGACCACGCCGATATTGCCGCCGTGCAGTACGTAGGTGCCGAAGACACACGCAAAGGCGATGATGAAACCAAGGATGACAAGCATGGAGCGATTGTCTGTGTCCGCGCCCAAAGCGTTGGCGGGAAAAGCTGGGTGATTGCGGCGTTGATCGGCATTTGTGCCGACTGCAGGCCCCGTGCATCCAGGCATCTGTAGGAGCAAAGCGCTGCTTTCTGTAAAAAAATGTGCAGCCAGCCCTAAAGTTTGTGCGCCACCCATCCGATAACCAAAGCAACAGGGAAGTTGAAGCCCTGTGCCGAGCAAGTCGCCAACTAACACAACCTTCCGTTGAGTGGCTTGCCCGAATTGGGCTGCCGCCGCCGCCCGCCTGGGGAGAGATCCCCGGGACCGATCTGGCGGCGGGCGTATTGATTTGACTTAGGAGCTTTCACCATGGCCATGACCATCAACACCAACATCCAGTCGCTCAACGCACAGCGTAACCTGGGCGCATCGCAAAGCTCGCTGTCGACCTCGATGCAGCGCATCTCGTCGGGCATGCGCATCAACAGCGCCAAGGACGATGCCGCCGGCTTGGCAATCGCCGAGCGCATGACTTCCCAAATCCGTGGCTTGGGTCAGGCGCAGCGCAATGCCAACGACGGCGTGTCGCTGATGCAGACCGCTGAAGGCGCGTTGGGCACCATTGGCAACAACCTGCAGCGTATCCGTGAATTGGCGGTGCAGTCGTCCAACGCGACGAACAGCTCCACTGATCGTGCAGCTCTGCAAAAAGAAGTCACGCAGCTGACGGAGGAAATCGATCGCGTTGCCAAGACGACTGAGTTCAACGGCACCAAGCTTTTGGACAATAGCTTCAACGCCCAAAAATTCCAAGTGGGTGCAAACGCCGGCGAAAGCATCACCGTCAATGCCATCGCAGATGCCCGCACAAGTTCGTTGGGCTCCTATCGCGGCGTGGATACCGGCGCGCTGGCTGTTGCCGCGACCACAGCAGAGGCCGGTGCAGCTGCAGCAGCAAAAACCATCGTTGTCGGCGGCTCCACGTATAACCTGGGAACCATTGGCAACGATGCCAAAGTGATTGCGAGTGCGATCAACGCGCAAAATATCCCGGGCATGAAGGCAACTGCCAGCGAGACTGTCGTGGCGTCGGCTGCAACTGCAGTGACTACTACAACTGCAGGTACGGCTTCGTTCGTTCTGAATGGTACGACCATCAATGTGAATGCGACCGCCAATGGAGCGACGAATCGTGCGAATGCAATGGCAGAAATCAACAAGGTTTCTGCTGCAACAGGTGTCCGCGCTGAAGACGACGGCACTGGCTTGAAGCTGTTGGCTGCGGACGGACGGAACGTTGATGTAAGCGCTGTTACGCTTGGTTCGGCATTGGCAACGACGATTGCTGACTTTGGTCTGGCGGTTGGAACAACGGCTGGAAAGCTCAGCGTTGCATACGATGCGCCTGACGCAGTGAGCGGAACAGTGAGCTTCACCGGATTTGC
>JAMNYN010000474.1 GCA_023622805.1 Pseudomonadota bacterium
AACTGCCATGACCTCAAGTCTTTCACGTCTTGCCCGCGGACGGTCGATGGCGCGGGCCGCACTGTGCTGCTGCGCCTTGGTGCTTGCGGCCTGCAGCAGCCAGCCGCCGGCCCCCGACTGGGCGCTGAATGCCGAGTCGGCGGCCGGCAGGGCCACCCAGGCCTATCTGCGTGGCGACCAGCGCGTGCAGGCCCTGGAATGGGGCAAGGCCCGCGGCGAAGTCGAGCGCACGGCCAGCCCGCAACTGCTGGCGCGGCTGGCGCTGATGCGTTGCGCGGTCGAAGTGGCCAGTCTGGAGTGGCAGGGCTGCGTGGAATTCGCGGCCGTGGTGGTGGATGCGGACCCGCCGGAGCTGGCCTATGCGCGCTACCTCCAGGCCCAGCCCTTGTCCGCCCAGGACATCGCCGTGCTGCCAGCCGCCCAGCAGCCGGTGGCGCGGGCGCTGCAGGCGGCGCAGGGCGATGCCGGCGCTGCGCTGGCTGCGGTCAAGGCGGTGCAGGCGCCGCTGTCGCGCCTGGTAGCCGCGGCGGTGGTCTTGCGCGCGCACGGCCCGGTGGATGCCTTGCTGGCCGAAGCCGTGGACACGGCGGCGGCGCAAGGCTGGCGCCGTCCTTTGCTGGCCTGGCTGCTGCTGCGTGTGCAGCAGGCGCGTACGGCGGGGAACGAGGTTCTGGCGCAGGCGCTGGAGCGGCGCGTGCGTGTTCTGCAAGGGCAGGCGGGCGCTACGCCCTGAGCCCTAGCGGGTGGGCTTCAACTGCCCAGCAGCGCAAACAGATCGAAGACCCGAAAGCTGTCCGCGGCCTGTACGGCGTTGTCCATCCAGAGCATCAAGGCCGTGGAAGCAAAAGCCAGGGCGATGGTGATTGCAAAGGCCATCAGTGGATGGCGAGCAATGGAGGTGCCAGCATGCATAAGGCCTCCTGGAAAGGAGAGAGGGCAAATGGATGCACCGTTCGGGCCGGGTGCATAGCATCCATTGCAGCGCGTCTGCGCCTTATGTGCTGTCGGACAAATTCGCGTGATGTTGCAGTGCATCATGCCGCCTGGGCCGGAACGAAAAAAGCGAAGCCATCAAGGCTTCGCTAGCGGGGTGCATGCAGCCTGCCACCAGGCTGCATGCGTGCGGCACGGGTTTAGAAACGGTGGCGCATGCCCAGCACCAGGCTGGTGCCCGACTTCAGGTCGGTGATCTTGTCATGCATGGCCACGGCGTACAGGTCGGTGCGCTTGGACAGGAAGTGGTCATAGCCCAGGCTGGCCGTGGTGCGCGTGGCGTTGAGCGTGCCTTCCACCTTGGTGCGCGCCATGGCCGCTTTCACTGCACCGGCCTTGTTCAGCACGGGCATGTCCAGGCCCAGGGAGAGGGTGCTGCCCTTGAAGTTGGTCGTATCGACCTTGGCCTGGCCGTAGGTGGCGTAGGCCTTGACGACGTTGAAGTCGTAGGTGCCGCCCAGCATCCAGTCGGTCTTGGTGTCCATGGGGGAAAGGACCACGGGGTTGTTGATCTTGGCGCGCTCATAGAAGCCCAGCAGCGTCAGCGGACCGCCGAAGTACATCACGTTCAGGCCGGCATTGGCCTTGTTCGATGCACCGGCCTGCTCGCCAAACTGGTAATGCAGGTTGGCCTTGAGTCCGCCGAAGCTGGGCGTGGTGTAGGTCACCTGGTTGCTCCAGCCGGTGTCGGAAGGCGTGGTCAGGTTGCCAAAGCCCCAGGCGGCGGTGGAGATGTTGGCGTGCAGCACCAGCGGCGAGACGGTGAAGGAATCGCCAAAGGGGTTGGCCAGAATGGTGGGCAGGAAGTTGGGGGCCATGGAGCGGCCCAGGCGCAGCGTACCGAAACCACCGGACAGGGCGACGTTGGCATCGCGGGAGAACGTTGGGTCGCCGTTGAAGCGGCCGTAGTTGCCCACGTCGGCGCGCAGGAACGAGGTTAGCAGGAATTCGGCCGTGAGGCCGTTGCCCAGGTCTTCCTTGCCGGTAAAGCCCATCCAGGAAGTGGTCATGCCGCCCGAACCCACGGTAGTGGTGCGATTGGCGTCGCCAGCCATGCGCATGGAGCCTGCATAGACATCCATCAAACCGGTGATTTGCACTGTGCTTTGGGCTTGTGCAGCGCCGGCGCATGCAAGGGCAGCAACCAGGGCGAGCAGGGACTTCTTCATGGGGGGCTCCTGTAATAAAAGGTTAGTAAAACAACTATAGCAATACATGTGCCAACGTCATTGTCTTTGCAGCGGGAGCTTGCCAAAGAAACGCTTGCCGCCCTGGAGACTGTGGCCTGGAGCCAACGCTGCTGCTTTTGATGAGGGGATGAGCGGGGCTGAGTGCCTGGCTTGCGAACTCTTCGCGGCTGTGGGTAATATGCAGCTCCAAGGAGGCCTCCCATGTCCGATCTTCCAGAGGAAAACGTGTTCGGCGAACACGATGGCAGCAGCTACAGCGCAACGCTGTGCCAGTCGAATGGTGTCTGGTATTTCTCCAATTTCGTGGTCGATGAGCACAACGTGCTGCTCAATGGCGAAACCTGGCCGACGCGCGAGGCAGCGATAGCCGCCATTCGCATGATTGCCTCTGGGGACAGGGCTTCTCTCTAGCGAGGCGCTGCCGTGCGTGCATTCATGCTTGATCCAATAGTTGAAAACTATTAGAATTATTTAATTGATAATTTCAGCAGAGATTGGTATGGGCAAACACATCATCGCCGGCCTGCTTGCGCTGGCTTTGGGCGGCCATGTGGCGCTGGCGGCCGACTACCGGATTCCCGACGAATTTGTCGGCAGCTACCTGGCTACGCGTTCCTCCACGTCATGTCTGCGCCAAAATGGCGCAGACCAGGCCTTGCCGGTCTACCTTGTGGTGCAGCCCACGCAGTTTCGGTATGGCTTCTTGAATCCCCAGGATGAAAACAGCCTTGATGCCATGGCGTGCCGCGCGACCCACCTGGTGCTGGCGGTCAACGGCAGCATGGATGTGAAAACCGAGTGCTTTGCGATCGACCAATTGGTCAAGAAGCGTTTCAGGTTCACCAAGCGCGCAGGGGTTTTGCTGCTCAAGGACATGGAGCACGGCATCGAGCAGGAGTTCGAAGCCTGTTTCTAGGGCTTGCGGTCGGCCCTGGGGGGCTGCTATCGTTTTTTTACAGTATTTTTGTCTACTGAATGAATCGACAGACTGTTGATCCATTCAGCTGTGGTACTATCAGTCTTGTTGGAAGGGATGAGTGATCTGCCTTCCAGCGCGATCCAAATTACCGCGAGGTGGAGCAGTCTGGTAGCTCGTTGGGCTCATAACCCAAAGGTCGCAGGTTCAAATCCTGCTCTCGCAACCATATCAAGCCCCGACACAAAAGTGTCGGGGCTTTTTTATTGGCCGCGGGCTACGGGCCGTGCCGCCGCCGCCACTCCCATGGGGGTGAAGGATCGGTATCGGCCCATAAACCTTTGCGTGCGGCCCTGGCCCTGGCTTGCAGTCCTGCCAGGTCGGCGCGTCCCTGGGCATAGCGGGTCGAGGCCCAGGCCATGCCGCGGCGCACCTGGTAGGCGGCCGCGTCGCGGCCATGGCATTCGACCTGGGCGACGGTGCGTCCGAAGCGGTCGGTGTCCAGCGGCTGGATTCTGGCTTGCGCCTGCCAGCAAAGTCGGTCCAGGCTTTCTCGCGCTTCCTGCCCGAAAGGCTGGTTGCGCTCGGGTGCATCAATGGCGTGGATGCGTATCTGGCGCTGCAGCTCAGGCCAGTCACAGCGCACGGTCAGGGTGTCTCCGTCGCTGATGGCGGCGGCATGGCAGAGCAGGGCGGCATGGTGCAGGCGTAAAAAAAGCACCCAGGGTGCTTTGTTGCTGCTGCGGCCATTTCGATCGTACAAGGACAAAAGGCCTTAGCTCTTGCGAACTAAGGCCTTCAACCAATGGTCGGAGCGGCGGGATTCGAACTCGCGACCCTCTGCTCCCAAAGCAGATGCGCTACCAGGCTGCGCTACGCTCCGACAAATATCTAAAACTGGGTTGATAAGGACTCAGCTCTTTCGAGCTGAGTCTTTGAATCAATGGTCGGAGCGGCGGGATTCGAACTCGCGACCCTCTGCTCCCAAAGCAGATGCGCTACCAGGCTGCGCTACGCTCCGACAAAAAGAATTCTAATGGCTAATCAGATGGACTTTTTTGAAAATTCAAAAATAATTCAAAAAGAATAGCTACTCGCCGCGTCGCTTAGCGGGGCGACGGGCCTGGGCCGCGTCCAGCCAGGTGGCGGAACGTGATGCGACCCTTGGTCAGATCGTAGGGGGACATTTCCAGCGAAACCTTGTCGCCTGCCAGGATACGGATGTGGTGCTTGCGCATCTTGCCGCCGGTATAGGCGATCAGTTGATGACCGTTTTCCAGGGTCACGCGGAAACGCGAGTCGGGCAAGACTTCCGTGACGGAGCCTTGCATTTCAATCAATTCTTCTTTGGCCATTTTCAATCTCTCATATAAATCTGGGTCGCTGCGCCTGTTCAGGGGAGAAACAACAGCTCAGCACCGACCCGTAGAGGCCACTGAAGTACTGTGCATGGCAGGCGGTGGAAGCCGCTGCGCTCCAGGCGCAGAACGGACAGAAGGCCGGTGAACGGCATTCTTTGTACAGGCGAGGCGCTGTACGCAATCCCCCAGATTGTAACCCTAGGGCGCGGCAAGTGCCAGGGAGCGTACTAGGAAGGTGTGATCGCCGCCGCCAGGGCGCGCACCAGATCGGTCTGCGTGATGACGCCAGCCAGGCGCAGTTCGGCGTCCACGATGGGCAAATGGTGGTGGCCCCCCGAAGAGAACAGTGGAATCAAATCCATCACGTGCTGGCTGGAGAAGGCGGTTTGCGCGCTGGCACTCATCAGGTCGCTGACGGTTTGTGGTTTTTTTGCACGCGTCGACACCAGTTGGCGCAGGCGCTGGCCCCAGCCTTCAGGCGATTCCAGGGCGGTGGTGCGCATGAAGTCGGACAGGGATAGCATGCCTATCACCTGATATTGGCCGTCCACGACGGGCAAGGCCTTGATGTTCTTTTGCCGCATCAGCGCCCAGGCATCCTTGAGCGGAACATCGGCTTCGACGGCCAGCGCAGGGGTGGACATGATGTCGGCGCAACGCAGCTCGCCCAGCGTGCGCTGAAAGGCGGCGCGGCCCGCGAGGTGCAGCAGGCCTTCGAGGTCGGAGCGGCTGATGTCCAGCACCTGGTTGTAGTTTTCCAGCGCGGCGTCCAGGTCGGACTTCTGGAAATGTCCGCCCGTGGCGTTGCGCTGCGTACGGCTGCGCTGGGGGTAGGGCTTGCCGGTCGCGTTGTTGTAGATCATGGCGCAGGCCAGCAGCACCAGGATGTTGAACAGCACCGGAAAGACGATCAATTCCAGGCCGTTGCTGTGCTCGAGTACCACGAAAGCCGCCATGCCAACGCCTGGCGGGTGAAAGCAGCGCAGCAGCAGCATGCCGACGAGGGCGCCGCCCACCGCCAGCGCAGCGGACCAGACCAGATCGGGCACCAAAAGGCTGCACAGGGTGGAGACCAGCGCCGCGACCACGGTGCCGCCGAGCACGGGCCAGGGCTGGGCCAGCGGGCTGGCCGGCATGCCAAACACCAGCACGGCGCTGGCGCTCAGCGATGCAATCATCCAGGAGGCGTTGCCGCTGCCGGCCCACCAGCGGCTCAGAAAGCCCGTGACCAGCAGGCCCAGCACCACGCCCAGCGTCATGCGCAGGGCTTCCTTGCCATCGATGCCGACGGAATGGGGCCACAGGCCCTGCAGCCAGTGGCGCAGGGATGACAGGCGTTGCGATGTGGCGGCTGGGGGCTTGGGAGTAGACAAGGACAAGGCGGTGGATGGGGGAGGACCCAGGATAACAAAGCTGCGGGGGTGGGGCAGCCCGTATGGTCAGACGCGGGAATGGCTCGCTAGAATGCGCAGCTTGCCTAGAAATACCTGGAAAAAAACACTGTGTCTGATCGCCTTGCCGTGCTCCCCCAATATTTACTGCCCAAGCAGGCGTTGACAGCTGTGATGGGCCGACTGGCCCATCTGCGGGGGGGCAGGCTGACGACCTGGGTGATTGAGCGTTTCATCGCCCGCTACGGCGTCAACATGGCCGAGGCCGCCAACTCCGATCCGGCGGGCTACGACACGTTCAATGCTTTTTTCACGCGCAGTCTGCGCGCAGGCGCGCGCCCGCAGGCGCAGGCCGCGCTGGATTGTCCCGTGGACGGCGCCGTGAGCCAGCTCGGCCCCATCGCCGGCGACCAGATCTTTCAGGCCAAGGGCCACCATTACTCGACCCGTGCGCTGGTCGGCGGCGATGCGGCCCTGGCGGCCGAATTCGAGAATGGGCACTTCGCCACGATTTATCTCAGCCCGCGTGACTACCACCGCATCCACATGCCTTGCGACGGGCGGCTGCGCGAGATGGTCTATGTGCCCGGCGACCTGTTTTCGGTCAACCCGGTGACGGCCCGCGGCGTGCCCGGGCTGTTTGCGCGCAATGAACGGGTGGTGTGCGTGTTCGATTCCGCCGCTGGCCCCTTCGTGATGGTGCTGGTGGGTGCGACCATCGTCGGCAGCATGGCCACCGTGTGGCATGGCCAGATCAATCCACCGCGCAGCGCCGAGATCCGCCGCTGGCGCTACGGCCAGGATGCGCCCAGCCTGCGCCAGGGCGATGAAATGGGCCGCTTCCTGCTGGGCTCGACCGTGGTGCTGCTGTTTCCCAAGGGGCCGCTGCAATTCAATGCGCTGTGGCAGGCCGGCAGCGCCGTGCGCCTGGGCGAAGCCATGGCCGAGCGCGACTAGGCGTTGATTGTTTTTTCCTGGAAGCTTGGATCCATAGCGCACGTGCAGCCCTAGGCCCACGAAACTGGCGTGGCCCGGTTTCGGGGCACCGAGCAAGGGCCGCCCCGCAGCGAAGGTGCCGTCCCCCTGGGGGGAAGCGGGGGCCGGCCATCCGGCGAAGCCGCTCAGGGGGGCTAAAAAAACCAGCTCAGGCCTTCCGGGCGGCGCGCCGTGGTGAACTGCGACGGCTGCAGGCGCAGGCGGTCGGGACGCACGGGCTCTTCGCGGCCCACCAGATAAACCATCATTTCCCGTCGGCGCAAGATCACATGGCTGACGGTCTCGGTGCGTCCGTTTTCCGTGACTTCCACACCGGGGCGAAACAAGGGCATTTCAAAAGTGAAGCTGCGTGAGCTGACAGGCGCAGCGGCTTCCGCTGAGGTAGTGATGGAGTGCATAGGGCCCAGTCTGGCGTGGCAAATAAGCCTGATATCGGCAGGCTGTGGGGAAAGTTGAGGGTCATGTCGCGCCTGGCGGCGCAGAAAGAGGGCACTGGCTCTCGCGCGGGGCCTTGCCGGGCGCCATTTGTGCCT
>JAMNYN010000719.1 GCA_023622805.1 Pseudomonadota bacterium
GCGCTGCTCGTGGACCGCTTGCTTGGTCTGCGCGGACCGCAGAATTTTGCGGGCATGCAGGACGCGCCTGCCGACGCCCCGGCTTACTGGGGTGCGACCTATTTCGACGAGGCGGGAGAGCCATGGCAGGAGATCCATCTGCAAAACCTCTCGCAAGATCCTGTATTCCTCAGCATCCGTGCCTGAGCTCTCTCCCGTGAGGCTGCGTTATGTCTTTTGCCCAAAAAATTGGAAAACTGTTTCAGCGTCGGTCTGCAAGGACGGGCGATGGCTCCGTCAGCGCGCCTGACAGTGCCGCGCCGCACGATCCCTATGTGATCGACGCCGCGTCAGACCTGCCCGGCGATGCCGGGGTTTCCTCTTTTCTGGGCGAGGAGGTCGTGGCGGATGAGGAGCTGGTGGCGCTGCCGCTGCTGGGCCGTGCGCCGGCGTCGGTGCAACAGCGCCGCCTGCTGATCATGCTGGCGGTGGGCGTGGTCGTGCTGGCCTTGATGGCGGGTTGGGTGCTGCAGCAGGCCGATCGCTCGGCCCAGCAACTGGCGGCCAACGGCCAGGCGCTGATGCAATCGCAGCGGCTGGCCAAATCGGCGTCGCAGGCCATGACCGGCCAGGCCGCGGCGTTCGACGACGTGAAGGAAAGCGCGGACGTGCTGGCCCGCAGCGTGCGCGCCCTGGCCAGCGGCGATGCCGGCCTGGGCGTGCAGGCGCTGGGTCCGCAGTTCGGTGACGCCTTGAAGGACGTCGTGCCGCTGATGGAGCGCGCCGAAGCCGGCGCCCAGACCGTGATGTCACAAAAGCAGGTGTTGATGAAGGCCGGCGATGCGCTGCGCACGGTCAATCGCCAGTCTTCCGATCTGCTGGAAATCGCCGAGACGATTGCCTCGCTCAAGCTGCAGCAGGGCGCGACGCCGGCGGAAATCTCGGCCGCCGGTCAGCTGGTGATGCTGACCCAGCGCATAGGCAAGTCGGCCAACGAATTCCAGACCGCCGAAGGCGTGAGCCCGGAAGCGGTGTTCCTGCTGGGCAAGGATTTGAACTCGTTCAAGGAAATTGCCCAGAGCCTGCTCGACGGCAATGCCGAGTTGCGCCTGCCCGCGACCCGCGATGCGCAGACGCGCGAACAATTGCAGGCGCTGATTGCGCTGTATGAGAAGACCCGCAGCGAAGCCAGTGCCATTTTGGGCAATCTGCAAGGCCTGGTGGCCGCGCGCGAAGGCCAGACCGCGATCAACACCGACAGCGAGCCGCTGCGCCGCCAGCTCGAAGCGCTGCAAGTGCAGCTGCGGGCCTCTTCCGGCCTGAGCGCCGGGCAGTTCGCCACGCTGGGCCTGGTGGGCCTGTTCGTGCTGCTGTGCGGCGTGGGCATTTCCCGCGTGCAGCTGATGGACAGCCGCAACCGCCAGGGCGCGGCCGAGCAGCTGCAGCGCGACGCCAAGCGCCAGGAGCAGGACGCCAAGCGCATCAACGATGCCAACCAGGCGGCGATTTTGCGCCTGATGAACGAATTGCAGTCGGTGGCCGAAGGCGATCTGACCCAGGAAGCGACGGTGACCGAAGACATCACCGGCGCCATCGCCGACTCGGTGAACTACACGGTGGAAGAACTGCGAGTACTGGTGGGCAGTGTGCAGAACACCGCCACCCGCGTGGCGCAGACCACGGCCGAAGTGGACAACACCTCGACCGAACTGCTGGCGGCATCGACCGAGCAACTGCGCGAGATCCGCGAAACCGGCCGCTCGGTGCTCGACATGGCGACCCGAATCAATGAGGTTTCGGTCCAGGCCCAGGAATCGGCCGCGGTGGCGCGCCAGTCGCTGCAGGCGGCGGACCAGGGTCTGAAAGCGGTGCAGAACACCATCGGCGGCATGAACTCCATCCGCGACCAGATCCAGGACACTTCCAAGCGCATCAAGCGCCTGGGCGAGTCCTCGCAGGAAATTGGTGAAATCACCGAGCTGATTTCCGACATTACCGAACAGACCAACGTGCTGGCGCTGAACGCCGCCATCCAGGCCGCATCGGCCGGCGAGGCGGGCCGGGGCTTCTCCGTGGTGGCCGAAGAAGTGCAGCGCCTGGCCGAGCGTTCGGCCGACGCGACGCGGCAGATCTCGGTGCTGGTGAAAGCCATTCAGACCGACACCCAGGATGCGGTAGCGGCCATGGAGCGCTCGACCCAGGGCGTGGTCGAAGGCGCGCAGCTGTCCGATACCGCCGGTACGGCGCTCAGCGAGATCGACAGCGTGTCGCGTCGCCTGGCCGAGCTGATCGAACAGATTTCGCAGTCCACCTCGCGCGAAGCCGATCTGGCCAATGGCGTGGCCGACAGCATCCAGCACATTTTCGCGGTGACCGAACAAACCGGCGAAGGCACGCGCAGCACCGCCCAGCAGGTGCGTGAGCTGTCCCATATGGCCGAAGAACTGCGCCAGTCGGTGGCCCGATTCAAGATTGCCTGAGATCCCTTTTTACCCACTGGCCCTCAACCGCCAGGGAGTTCTGCATGTCTTCCACTGATGCCTTCTTTCCCGCTTCCTTTGCCGAAGGGGCGCAGGGCGAACAGGACCTGGGGCCCCTGGCGTGGGTCATTGATGAATTGCGCAAGTCGCTGGACGGCGCGGCCAAGGCCTTGGCCTGGTTTGTGCGCGAGTCCGACCTGTCGCCCGAGGCGGACCTGGCGGCGCTCGATACCGCGCCTTTGCGCCAGGCCAAGCTGCTGCTGCACCAGGCGGGCGGGGCGCTGGCCATGGTCAACATGGCCGCGCCGGCGCGCATGTTGCACGCCATGGAAGCGGTCGCGCAGCGCCTGCTGCAGTCCCCCAGGCTGTGCACGCCGCAGGCGGCGGCGACCATGGAAAACGCGAGCTTCGCCCTGCTGGAATATCTGGAGACGGTGCTGGCGGGCAAGGCCGTGCCGGCCGTGGCGCTGTTTCCCCAATACCGCGACGTGCAGGCCCTGGCGGGCAACGACAAGGTGCATCCGGCCGATCTGTGGCCGGCCGAGCGGCGCATGCGCGAACCCGAATGGCAGGACGGCTCGGCGGCCCTGGCCTATGGCCCGCAGGCGCGGGCCCTGCTGGACGCGGGCGTGCTGGGCATGGTCAAAAGCGGCGACGCCGCCGCCGCGGCCCAGATGCGCGCCGTCTGCCTGGGCTTTGTGGCCGGGCAGACCGAGCCCGGTCCGCGCATGTTCTGGAAGATTGCCGCCGGCTTCTTCGACGCTTTCACCCACGGCCTGCTGCACACCGATGTCTACGTCAAGCGCGTGGCTTCGCGCGTGCTGCTGCAGTACGCGGCCATGGCCAAGGGCGACAACACATTGCCCGAACGGCTGACCCAGGATTTGCTGTTTTTCTGCGCGCAAGCGCGGCCGGCGGTGCAGGGCGTGGATGCGTCGGGCGCCGCTGCGTCTGTGCTGCGCGCCGTGCGCCAGTCGTTCGCGCTGGAGCGCCACCTGCCGGTGGACTACGATAAGCCGCGCTTCGGGCGCTTCGATCCGGCCCTGCTGGCACAGGCGCGCAAGCGCATTGCCGCGGCGACCGAAGGCTGGTCGGCCCTGGCCGGCGGCGACCGCAGCAAGCTCAAGCCGGTGGTCGATCAGTTCAGCCAGGTCGGCGATGCGCTGGCCAAGCTGCACCCGGCCAGCACCGGCCTGGCCCGGGCGCTGATGCGCGTGGTCGAAGCCGTGGCGCGTGCGGGCGAGCCGCCGGCCGCCGCCCTGGCCATGGAAGTCGCCACGGCCGTGCTGTATTTGCAGGCGGCCCTGGCTTCGCCGGAGCTGGCCGACGAGGCCATGGCCGAGCATGCGGGCCGACTGGCGCAGCGCCTGGACGAGGCCCGCCAGGGCGCGCCATCCCAGCCGCTAGAGCCCTGGATGGAAGAGCTCTACCGCCACGTCAGCGACAGCCAGACCATGGGCAGCGTGGTCGGCGAGTTGCGCGCGACCATGGGCGAAGCGGAAGCCCTGCTCGATCAGTTTTTCCGCAACCCGCAGCAGGTGGACCAGCTGGCCCAGGTCTCCGGTCATTTGCTGCAAATGCGCGGCGTGCTGTCGGTGCTGGGCCTGGACCAGGCCTGCCTGGCCATGGCGCGCATGCGCGAAACCGTCGAGCAACTGATGCGGGACGACGTGCCCGCGGCCGAGTTGCCGGCGGTGTTCGAGCGCCTGGGCAACAACCTGGGCGCCTTGGGCTTCTTGATCGACATGCTCAGCTACCAGCGCGCGATGGCGCGCAAGCTGTTTGTCTACGATGAGGCCCGCGGCGAGCTGCGCATCATCATGGGCCGCAACCGGGTGCGCGAAGGCGATGCGCCCCAGGTCCTGGAGCAGCGCGCCCAAGCGCCGGCCGAAGTGCAGCCCGACCTGCCGGTGGTGCTGCCGGCCGAGGTGGCGAGCGCGGTGCCGGTGGTCGAGCAGCCGCAGCCCGCCCCGGCCGAAGAGCCGGTGCAGGAAGCCGCTGCCCAGGCCGAACCGGTGGCGACAATCGTGGCCGAGCCGGTGGCGGCCGCACTGAGCGTGGTCGACGAAGACACGGACGACGAATTGCTGGGCATCTTCCTGGAAGAGGCGCGCGAAGTCGTCGCCCAGGGCCTGGAGACTTTGGCGCAGCTGGACGCAGATGCGGGACAGCTGAGCGGTCAAGCCACGCTGCGCCGGGTGTTCCACACCCTCAAGGGCAGCGCGCGCATGGTCGGGCTCGACGAATTTGGCGAAGCTGGCTGGGCCATGGAGCAAATGCTCAATGCCTGGCTGGCCGAGCAAAAGCCCATGCCCGCGGCCTGGCAGTCCCTGGCGCGCGAGGCCTTGCAGGCTTTTGGCGCCTGGGCGCAGGCCATAGAAGAGGGCCGGGCCGGCGACTGGTCGGCGACGCCTTTTCGCGCCGCGGCCGATGCCATGCGGCTCGACGGCCAGCGCGCACCGGTGGCCTTGCAACCGTCCGAGCGCCGCAGCCGGCGTGCACAAGAGCAAGAGCAAGCGCAGGAAGTGCAGGATTTCCCGGCGGTGGACCTGCCCGGCGAAGTCGAGGAGATCGACTTTGCCGCGTTCGAAGCCGTCATGCAGGCCAGCGAGCAACTGCCCGCGCCGCTGGCCGAACTCGCACCCGAGACGGTCGCCGAACCCGAGACGGCAGCCGAGGACGACGCGCTCGACACGCCGGACTGGGCCGATACGCAGATGCAGGTCTGGCCCGACGAGCAGGACAGCGCCCCGGCCGCGCAGCCGCCCCTCGCCGACTGGCACTGGGATGCCGAAGCGCCCGCGATGCCGCAGTCCGAATCGGCCGAGCTGCCGGCGTTCGCGCTGGAGATGCCCGCCGAGGTGCCTGCGCAAGCGCCTGCCGAAACCCCGGCCGAAAGCGCTGTGCCGCAGACGACCGCCTTCGACCTGGACACGGATTTCCGCGACGACAACGTCAAGGTGATAGACGGTCTGCGCATCCATTTGCCGCTGTACAACGTCTACCTGAACGAAGCCGACGAGTGGTCGCGCTGCCTGGGTGTGGCTTTGCAGGAATGGGCGCTGGAAATGCACCGTCCGCAGCCCGAAGCGGCCGTGGCCTGGGCCCATTCGCTGGCCGGCAGTTCGGCCACCGTGGGCTTCAAGGACCTGTCCCGCCTGGCCCGCGCGCTGGAGCACGCGCTGATGCATGTCCGGCCCTTGGGCTGCGGCGATGCGCAGCAGCTGGCGGTGTTCCAGGCGGCGTCCGACGACATTCGGCGCCTGTTGCACCAGTTTGCGGCGGGCTTTCTCAAGTCGCCGCAGCCGGCTGTGGAAGACGCACTGCAGCAGGTGCTGGCGGCCGAGATCCACAGCGGCCTGGGCGAATTGCAGCAGGGCATGGGCCTGGATGCCGAAGATGCGCTGTGGGCGCAGGAGCTGGCCCAGAGCGAGGCTGCCGAGGTCGCCGCCGCGCTGCCGGATGATGTGGCGGAAATCGCTGCACCGGTAGAGGCGGTGGAGGCGGTAGAGGCGGTGGAGCCGGCCGAGCCGGTCGTCGCCGCCCCCAGCGCCGAGGAAACCCGCGCCTCCATGGAAGCGCGCTGGGAAGAGCAGGCGCAGCAGCAAATCCGCCTGGATGCCGCCATGGCGCAGGCCGTGGGCATGGACAGCGCCATCGATGACGACATCGATGTGCTCGATGCCATCGATCCCGACCTGTTCCCGATTTTCGAGGAAGAGGCCGCGGAGCTGCTGCCGCAACTGGGCACGGCGCTGCGCGACTGGGCGGCCCATCCGCAGCGGCTCGAAGCGCGCGATGCCAGCCTGCGCGCACTGCACACCTTGAAAGGCAGCGCCCGCCTGGCCGGCGCCATGCGCCTGGGTGAAATCGCCCACCGGCTGGAGTCGGCGATCGAGCAGGTCGAAGCCGAAACGCCGCAAGCCGCGCAGATCGAACCGCTGCTGGGCAGCTTCGACACGCTGAACGCCTATTTCGTGGTGCTGCGCACGCTGGGCGAAGACGCCGCAGACGCGCCGCAAGAGGCGCCGGCGGCACTCGCCGAGCCCGACCCGGTCGAGGTGCGCGCTGACGCGCCCGCAGGCCGCCGGGCGCCGATCTTTACGCCCGCAACGCCGCTGGTCGGCGTGCGCGCGGCGTCGCAGCAGTCGGTGCGGGTGCGCGGCCAGCTGCTGGACCGCCTGATCAATCAGTCGGGCGAAGTGCTGATTGCGCGCTCGCGCATCGACGCCCGCCTGGTGCAGGCGCGCAGCTCGCTGCAGGACCTGAGCGGCAACCTCGAGCGCCTGCGCCATCAGTTGCGCGACATCGAAGTCCAGGCCGAGACCCAGATGCAGTCGCGTCTGGCCTTGTCCAAGGACTCGGCGGCCGGCTTCGATCCGCTGGAGTTCGACCGTTTCACGCGGGTGCAGGAGCTCACGCGCATGATGGCCGAGTCGGTGAATGACGTGGCCACGGTGCAGCGCAATCTGCAGCGCGACCTCGCTGCAGCCGAAGACGATCTGGTGGCCCAGGGCCGCCAGGCGCGCGACTTGCAGCGCGATCTGCTGCGCACGCGCATGGTCGAGTTCGACGCCATTTCCGAGCGCCTGTACGCCGTGGCGCGCCAGACTTCCAAGGAGATGGGCAAGCAGGTGCGGCTGAACATCGTCGGCGGCACCATCGAAATGGACCGCGGCGTGCTGGACCGCATGGCGCCGGCTTTCGAGCATTTGCTGCGCAATTGCGTGGCCCACGGCATTGAAACCCCGGCCCGGCGCCTGGCCGCGGGCAAGGAAGCGACGGGCACGATTGGCGTGACGCTGCAGCACGAAGGCAATGACGTGCTGGTGCGTTTCGAGGACGATGGCGCGGGCCTGGACCTGGAGCGCATCC
>JAMNYN010000708.1 GCA_023622805.1 Pseudomonadota bacterium
GGCGATCTGGCGCTGATGCAATCCGCCCAGGAGGCCAATATTCCGGCCGTGCTCAGCGGCGCCTCGCTGATCCCCATGGAGGAGGTCGCCAAGGCCGCGCCGCGCACCTGGTTCCAGGCCTATCTGCCCGGCGATGCGGGCCGCGTGGTCGAGCTGGTCAACCGCATCCGCAACGCCGGCTTCAAGACCCTGGTCGTGACCGTGGACCTGCCGGTGATGGTCAATCCCGAGAACTACATCCGCAACGGCTTCAGCTCCCCGCTGCGTCCCAGCCTGCGCCTGGCCTGGGACGGGATCTCCCGCCCCGCCTGGCTGTTCGGCACCTTCGCCAGAACGCTGCTGCAGCACGGCATGCCGCATTTCGAGAACTGGCGCGCCGAGCGGGGTGCGCCCATTCTCTCGGCCAGCGTGCAGCGCGACTTCGTGGCCAGGGACCATCTCAACTGGCAGCACCTGCGGCAGATCCGGGACCTGTGGAAGGGCAATCTGGTGATCAAGGGCCTGCTGCGCTGGCAGGATGCGCAGATCGCCCGCGACGCCGGCGTGGACGGCATCATCGTCTCCAACCACGGCGGTCGCCAGGCGGATGGCGCCGTCTCGCCCCTGCATGTGCTGCGAGAGATCTGCCAGGCCGTTCCCGGCATGGTGGTGATGATGGACGGCGGCATGCGCCGCGGCAGCGACATCCTCAAAGCGCGGGCCCTGGGCGCGCGCTGCGTCTTCGCCGGCCGGCCCTTCAATTACGCGGCCGCCGTGGCCGGGGCTCCAGGCGTGCGGCATGCCATCCAGATCCTGCACGACGAGGTGCACCGCAACATGGCCTTGCTGGGAATCAACGCGCTGGACGAACTCGATGCCAGCTTTGTGCGGCATGTGGACAGTTTCAACGCGGCAGCTTGAGCACCACACGGTCAGTTACAATGAGCATGGGTGTCATCGTCAATTCCGGCGATCAGGCAGGTATGTGCGAAGGTCGGGCCGCCTCGCCGCATACTCACGCCCATGAATACACCGACCTGGATTCAAGTCATAGGCGCCACCCTGTTTGCGGTGGCCGTCCTGCACACCTTCTCGACCAAGTTCTTCGAACACCTGGCGCACACCCAGCCGCGCCATGCCGGCATCTGGCATCTGCTCGGCGAAGTCGAAGTCGTCTTCGGCTTCTGGGCCATGGTGCTGATGGTGTTCATGTTCGCCGTCAGCGGCCAGCAGGAAGCCACGGCCTATCTCGACTCCCGCAATTTCACCGAGCCCATGTTCGTTTTCGCCATCATGGTGATCGCGGCCACGCGGCCCATTCTGGAGTTCGCCGGCTCCCTGGTGCGCTTGCTCGCACGCTGCATGCCCCTGCCCAGGGGCATGGCCATGTACTTTCTGGTGCTGGCCTTCGTGCCCATGCTGGGCTCCTTCATCACCGAGCCGGCGGCGATGACGCTGGCGGCGCTGATGCTGCGCGACACCTTGTTCTCGCGCTCCATCTCCAAGCGCCTGCAGTACGCCACCATCGGCGTGCTGTTCGTCAACATTTCCATAGGCGGCACGCTCACGCCGTTCGCCGCGCCGCCCGTGCTGATGGTGGCCAGCAAGTGGAACTGGGACATGTGGTTCATGGTCAGCAACTTCGGCTGGAAAGCCGCCGTGGCCGTGTGCTTCAACGCCGCCGCCGCCATGCTGCTGTTTCGCCGCGAACTCGGCCACATGGCCGCGCTGCCGGACAGCGATGCGCCCAAGATGCCGCTGTCCGTCGTACTGGTGCACTTGATGTTCCTGGTGCTGGTCGTGGTGTTTGCCCACCATCCCGCGGTATTCATGGGCGTGTTCCTGTTCTTCATGGGCTTTGTCACCGCCTATGAACGCCACCAGGACAAGCTGATCCTGCGCGAAGCCTTGCTGGTGGCCTTCTTCCTGGCCGGCCTGGTGGTGCTGGGCGGGCAGCAGCAGTGGTGGCTGGAACCCATTTTGATGGGCATGGACTCCACGGCCGTGTTCTTCGGCGCCACGGCACTGACGGCCATCACCGACAACGCCGCGCTGACCTATCTGGGCTCGCTGGTCGAAGGCCTGAGCGATGAATTCAAGATCGCCCTGGTGGCCGGCGCCGTCACGGGCGGCGGCCTCACGGTGATCGCCAATGCCCCCAACCCGGCGGGCGTGTCGATTCTGCGCGGCAAGTTCGAGGACAGCACCATCAATCCGCTGGGCCTGCTGATCGCGGCCCTGCCGCCCACGCTGGTGGCCATCCTGGCGTTTCGCCTGCTGTAATGCAAACAGGCGCCAAGGCGCCTGTTTGCCATCGAAGAAGGGGAGGCAAATGCCTCCCTTTTTTCATGCTCAGCCTTCCAGCAAGGCCACCAGCGTGACGCTTTTGAGGCTGGCCTCGAACTCCGCGCCGTCATCGCTGTACTTGAGCCAGGCAAAGCCTTCGGCGGGTGGGCGGCGGTCGAGCATCAAGTGGGCCCGGCGCTGGTTGTGCAGCACATGGACCACGGCTTTCTTCAGCTTGTCGTTGACGACCGCCTTGTCCGCTTTTTTCTCGCTGACGGCCGGGGCCTGGGCCGCCTGGGCATCGGTCTTGCCCGTCAGCGCGTCCACGGTATGCGGGTCGCGCTGCGCGTCATTCGGCTGGCTCTTGGCCTCGAGGAATTCGCGCAGCAGCTTGACCGAGCCGCGCGTGATTTCCTGGCTCGCATCGCCCAGCCAGCCCGTCACTTCCTGCGGCGTCTTCTTGTAGGCCGTCATCAGCTCGTTGACCACGGTCACGTCCCTGACGCGGCCGGAGTTGAAGACCTGGGCCAGCGGATCGGGCAGGTCCAGCAGCGTCACGTGCTGGGAGATGAAGGCCGGCGACTTGCTGATGGCCTTGGCGATCTCGCCCTTCTTCATGCCCTTGGCCAGCTCGCGGCCGATGAAATCGGCGATTTCACGCGCCGTCAGTTCATTGCGCTGCAGGTTCTCGACCACCTGGTCGGCTTCGTTGTAATCGTTGTCGATGAAGCCGGGAATATGGGCCAGGCCTGCGCGCTGCGCGCCACGGAAGCGCCGCGCACCATGGTTGATGATGTAGCGGCCTTCCACGCTGGGGTTGTCGCGCACCGAAATCGGCGTCTTGACGCCGCGCAGCGCGATCGACGCGGCCAGCTCGTCCAGGCTCTGGGCGGAAAAGCCGGGGTTGTCCTGGGTCCGTGGCTGGTGCGGATCTTCATCGATCAGCGCCATGTCCAGGGCCAGGGGGCCGCCGCTGGGAGCCGCGGCTTCGGGGCCGGCGAGCAAGGCCGACAGGTCGCCCATGTCCTCCAGACCCAGTCCACCCATCATCGGCGCAACCGCGGGCTTGGCCACAGGTGCGTAGGAAAAGTTTTGTTTCTTGCCTGCGACGTTCATCACGCAATCTCCATTTTTTCAAAGACATAAGCCGCCAGACCACGCACTTCCTGCGTGGCCTTGCGGGCGGCGGTCTTCTTGATTTTCCAAACCGGAACGCCGGAAGCCAGCGCATCCGCAATACTGCTGCGCAGGCCGATGCTGACCGGCACGATCAACTGGGGGTATGCCGCCTTGAGTTCGGCCAGGTGGCGCACATGGCGCGGATTGCGCGCATCGACCTTGGACGGCACCATGCCCAGGAACTGCAAAGCCTTGTTTTCCTTGCGCACGTTCATGATGGTGGTGAGCATCATCTTGATGCCCTGGATGCTGTAGGCCTCCAGTTCAATCGGCGACAGCACGCAGTCGGCGGCATACAGCGCGGCGACCAGGGCCACGCCCAGGCCGGGCGCGGTATCGATCAGGCAGATGTCGAAGCCCTGGGCGGCCAGCGCCTCGATATTGGCCTTGACGTTCTTCTTGGCCTTGGGCAGGGGCAGAAAGACCGCGTTGGCCAATTCGGGATCGGCCTCGATCAGCACCAGGCGCGGGCCTTCATCTTGCGCCGCCGCCGCCTCGGCCCAGCCGTCGGCCGGCACCGGGCCGAAGAACTGGCTGGCCCGGGCTTCGATCTTGTATTGCCCCAGGGTATAGGAAGCATTGGCCTGGGTGTCGAGATCGATCCCCGCCACGCTCAGGCCCCGCTCCAGAAAATCAAACGCCAGGTGAACCACACTGGACGTTTTCCCCACTCCGCCTTTTTGCTGGGCGACAACCAAGGTCTTCATATTTTTGATCCGTTGTTCTTGGCCTGTGCGTTCTCGGCCCATTTTTTGACGATGAATGCCTGATGCTCTGGCAGCACGGCCGACACTCGCTCATACCCTGCAGGAATGTTCTGGCGCATGAAAACGCTCCATACGCGGTGCACGGCCTGGGACACGGCCCCCTTGCTCAAGCCAAGGGCCTGGACAAACGAAGACTGTGACTGCCCCAGGACCAGAACACCATGGGCAATTTCCAGGGTTTGCGGTCCCACTTCCAGGCCGTGGATGCACACCAGAAATTGCGCCTCGGTGAGCCGTTTCTTCATGGCGTTCGCCCATTTCTTGGGGAGGTTGATGGACCCGATGGTCATGCCGGCAAGTGCCAGCCAAAACCATGATTTTAGCTAAACATTGGCCAGGATCGCCCCGTTTTAGCCGCTAAATTTTCGCCATGCCGTGGGGCTAGAGCACCTGCACCGAACGACCGATAAAGTGGATGGGTCCGGTAGGCCTGCCCGTGGGGGATCCGGTGCTGGGCTCCAGCGTCAGCTCGAACAGCTGATTGGCCTGCAGGCCCGGGATCTGCTCGAGCGAAACGTTCAAGCGCTTGCCGGGGGTGACCAGGCCCAGCGAGATGGGCGCATTCCAGCCATCGGCCTTGGTCCACAGCTCCAGCGCCTTGTCGGCCGGAACTTCAAACTGGCCCAGGGGAATCAGCTCGATATGCTTGGCCGTGCTGGTCTGCATCACCCAGCCCGGCGACTTGTCCTGCGGCGCCACCAGCACCACCATGTAACGGGTGTCGGGCTTGAGCGCCGCGACCTGGAACACCAGCACGCTGGCCAGCACGGCGGCAGCGGCGAAACCGCCGGCCGTCAAGGCCTGCCACAGCGGCAGCGACTGCCAGTCGCGCCACCACGGAGTGGCTTTCTTTTTCAGCGCCGGCCCCGCGGTCTTGAGCAGCGCCGACAGGCTGTCCAGGCTGCGCTCCACACGCTGCCAGAGATGGCGCGAAGGGGCTACGGGCTCGGCCAGGGAAGTCAGGGGCAGAAAGCGCCGCTCCCAGGCATCGACGGCCGCGCGCAGTGCACCATGGGTGGCCAGTTGCGCGGCGACGGCTTGGCGCTCGGCCAGGGGCAGCGTGCCCAGCACGTATTCGCCCGCCAAGGCCTGGATCTCGTCCGGGCCCAGGTCCGCGAAAGCGGCATTGGTATTCTGGTTCATGACATGCACTCGCGAAGGGCCGCCAAGCTGCGCTTGATCCAGGCTTTCACCGTGCCCAGCGGTGCGGTGACGCGCTCGGCAATCTCTTTTTGCGACAGGCCGTCGACATAGGCGTAGAGAATGCAGTCGCGGCGCACGGGTTCGAGCTCACCCAGGCAGTGGCCTACGCGGGCCGCGTTGTCTTCCCATTGGCAGCTGTTCATCACTTCCTGCCACGCCACCAGCGACGCCTGATCGCCCAGGGCCTGCACGGTCTCTTCGGGGATGTCGGCATGGCGCTGGCCGTCACGCTGGGCGTTGAGTGCCAGGTTGCGGGTCACGCTGTAAATCCAGCCGCGCGCCGAGCCCCGGGCCGGGTCGAAACTGGCCGCGCGCGTCCAGATGCTGACGCAGGCGTCGTGCACGATGTCCTCGGCCAGCGCGCCGTCGCGCACGATGCGTCGCACCACACCCAGCAAGCGCGCCGATTCCTGTTCATAGAGTTGTTGCATGGCGCCGCGCTGACCGGCAGCGCAGGCCAGCAGCGTGGCTTCATAGTCGAATTCGGACAAGGGCACGGGCACGGCGACTTTCAGAGGGAGCTGCGACCCCCTGACTGTGCCAGACAGTGCCGCTGTGCGGCTCAGCTTTTCCAGAAAATATAGTCGGCCTGATAGCCCACGGTTTGCCGCTGTCCCTTGCCGGCCATGGTGCAGGCCATGGCCGGGGCCACGCCGCCTTTGAGGGCCACGCGCTGGATATAGGTCACGCCCTGCATGGCGCCGCTGCCCATGGCGGGGTTGGCTTTCACCAGCTGGTAGGGCAGGTTGCCTTCGCCCGCGGGCGCGACGGCCAATTGCGTGGCCGTCACCTTGGAGCCGTCCATGGCTTCCCAGGTGGCTGGAGGGCCGTAGTAAGTACCCACTTTCTTTCCTGCGCGATCCCACAGGTCCGCCTGGGGGCCGACAAAAACCCATTCCACCATGCCCGGCGCATTGGCCTTGTCCCGGCACTCATAGGTGATCTGGCCGCGGCCCGTGGTTTCCCAGGCCACCTTGTGCCCCGCCGGTACGCGCACGCTTTCGGGCACGCTGGCCTGGTCGAACTTCTGCGACATGCCCATGGAGCTGCAGGCGGTGAGCAGCGCCGCCGATGTCAGCAGCACGGCCGAAGTAAGCAAGGCGACAGGGGCGACGATGGGGGAAGTAGGCGTTTTCATGGAAATTCTCCTGAAGGAAACGGGTAGGGACTGCGCAGCTGGAATGGCTGCTACAGGTACTACCCGCCAGACAGGACTTTGGATGCAGTGCCGGCGAAAATATTTTCACCGGCCCATTCAGACCACAGGCATCGCCAAGGCTTCCAGCTGCGACAGCGCCCTGGAAGCGCCGCCCAGGCGCGTGGCCACATGCTGCACCCGCTTGAGGTAGAGGTGGGCGTCGTGCTCCCAGGTAAAGCCCATGCCGCCCAGCACCTGGATGGTGGTGCGCGTCGTTTGCTGCGCGCCTTCGATGGCCGTCAATTCCGCGGCCGCGCAGGCGAAGCGCCAGTCAGGCAGATCGCCGTCCAGCGCCGCCGCCGCGTACAGAGCCGCCAGGCGGGCGTTGTCCATGGCCATCCAGGCGTTGGCCAACTGGTGCTTGATGGCCTGGTAGCTGCCTATGGGCTTGCCGAACTGCACGCGCTCGCAGGCGTAGTTGCGCGCCATCTGCAGCGACGCCTGGCCCGCGCCAATGAGTTCGCCCACCAGGGCCAGCCGGTAGGCCGCCCGGGCCTGGGCGCGTGCCTTGGGCGACAGATCCAGCGTGAGCCATTCCTGGGCGCCCGAAGGGGCGAGGGCGGCGATGGCTTGCGTGGCATCGAGCGCACCAGGAGCGGTCTGATGTGGCCCGGACTGGCGTGGCCCCGTCTGCAAGGCCAGGCGCAGCGGCAGGCTGTCA
>JAMNYN010000712.1 GCA_023622805.1 Pseudomonadota bacterium
CGACCTTGTAGGCGCGGGTGGCCATGGAGCCTGGGTCGGAGCCGTGGTCGGGTTCGGTCAGGCCGAAGCAGCCGATGAACTGGCCGCTGGCCAGCTTGGGCAGGTACTTCTGCTTTTGTTCTTCGGAGCCGAATTCGTTGATGGGCACCATCACCAGCGAGCTTTGCACGCTGGCCATGGAGCGGTAGCCCGAGTCCACGCGTTCGATTTCGCGTGCCACCAGGCCGTAGCTCACGTAGTTCAGGCCGGCGCCGCCGTAGGCCGTGGGAATGGTGGGGCCCAACAGGCCCAATTCGCCCATCTCGCGGAAGATGGTCAGGTCGGTCTTCTCATGGCGGAACATGTCCAGCACGCGCGGTGCCAGCTTGTCCTGGCAGTAGTCGCGGGCTGCGTCGCGCACCATGCGCTCGTCTTCCGTCAACTGCTGGTCGAGATGGAAGGGATCGTCCCACTGGAATTGGTTGGCCATGTCGGTCTCCTGGAATACTGTTGGTGGTGGTTTTGCGTCCACCTCACTGCGTTGTGTGCATGGTTGGCAGATGCTGGAGGCCATCGTAGGCAGAGTTCATAGTGGGAGCAAACGATTTGTTCGCATCCAGGTATGAGCTTTATGCATGTTTGGCGCGGTTCGGGGCACCAAGCCGAGCGCCACGCACCATGCTGCCGCCGCGATCCGATGCAGTGCTCGATCTCGCCAATCGCTGGAACCATTCCTCGCTCGCAGTCACATAGTTTAAAGCAATCGATTTATTGTTTTCTATTGTTTTTTTGCTGTAGTTGGGCTGCGTGCCCCGGGCGTATGACTTTGTTGTGGAGGGCGGACGATGAGGTATTGGTTTCTGTTGGCAGCCGGATGGCCCGTGGTGGCGCATCGGGGCCGGTCATGACACGCTGGTCGTCATATGGGATGTGGGCCGGTGCGCTGGTGCTGGCGGCGGCAGGGCTTGTCGCGCTGTGGACGGCGACCGCCACGCGGGTGGTCTATACCACCCAGCCCGTAGTGCGCGCCGAGCTCATGTCCACGGTCAACGCGATCGGCCAACTGCAGCCGAACACTTACGTCGACGTAGGAGCACAGGTGTCCGGCCAGATCCTGCGCATCAAGGTGGAGGCCGGCGACAGCGTGAAAAAAGGCGATCTGCTGGTGGAGATCGACCCCAGTGTGCAGCGCGCAGCAGTGGACGCTGGAAATGCCCAGCTGGCCGCATTGCGCGCCCAGCGGGAGGAGCTGGAAGCCCGGTACCGCCTGGCGGTCCAGCAGCGAGCGCGCCAGGCGGTGCTCGTCGCCCATGGTGCTTCGGCGCAGCAGGAAATGCAGATCGCCGAGTCCGAATGGGCCGCTACGGCGGCGCGCATCCGCCAGGTCATGGCGCAGATCGACCAGATCCAGGCCACGCTCAAGGCGGACAGCGCGCGCCTCGGGTACACGCGCATTTATGCGCCCATGGCCGGCACTGTGGTGGCGGTCGAGGCGCGCGCGGGTCAGACCTTGAATGCGGCCTATCAGACGCCCAGCATCCTGCGCATCGCCGATCTGTCCGTCATGACTGTCTGGACGGATGTGTCGGAAGCCGATGTGCGCCAGATCTCCCCGGGCATGCCGGTGCATTTCACCACGCTCGGCCGTGGCCGGGACCATGCCGTCCGGCGCTGGCAGGGACGCGTGCGGCAGGTATTGCCTGGCGGCAGTGCCAGCTCGGCCCAGGCCACCAAGGCCGTGACTTACACGGCCCTGTTCGATGTCGACAACGCCGATCGCGAACTGCTGCCGCAGATGACGGCGCAGGTGGTTTTTGTCACCGCCCAGGTCGACAACGCCGTGGTCGTGCCGCTGTCGGCCCTGGCGCCGGACAGCGGGCCGCAGGGGCCGAGCGTGCGTGTGCTGGCGGCGAACGGCCGGCCCGAAGTGCGCAGCCTGCGCCTGGGCGTGCGCAGTCGCAGCGAGGCTCAGGTGCTCGACGGCCTGCAGATGGGCGAGGCGCTGATCACCGGCGAGTCACGGGTCGGGGGCACACCCCGGTGGCTGCAATGGTGAGTGGCCCGCCCGCGCTGCTGGAGCTGAGCGGCATACGCCGGCATTACGCCGGCCCGCCGGGCGAACCCGAGGTCGAAGTGCTGCGCGGCCTGGATCTGCGGATCCACGCCGGCGAGTTCATCGCCATCGTCGGTGCCTCGGGCTCGGGCAAGTCGACGCTGATGCATCTCCTGGGCTGTCTGGACCAGGCCAGCAGCGGGACCTACCGCTTCGACGGTCAGGATGTGGCCCTGCTCACGGCCAACGAACGGGCGCAACTGCGCAGCACGCACTTCGGCTTTGTGTTCCAGGCCTACCACCTGATCCCGACCGAGTCGGCGAGCGAGAACGTGCAGGTGCCAGCCCTGTATACGGGCCTGGGCCAGGCACAACGCACCGAGCGGGCCATGGCCTTGCTGGGCCGGCTGGGCCTGGGCGACAAGGGGAATTTGCGCCCGCACCAGCTGTCGGGTGGGCAGCAGCAGCGGGTGTCGATCGCGCGCGCCTTGATGAATGGCGGGCAGATCCTGCTGGCGGACGAACCCACGGGAGCGCTGGACAGCGAAAGCGGCAAGCAAGTGATGGCGCTGCTGCACGCGCTTTCACAGGCGGGCCGGACCATCGTGCTGATCACGCACGACCGGGCATTGGCCGCGCAGGCGAGCCGGGTGATAGAAATTCAGGACGGGCGCATTGTCGTGGACAGCGGGCGGCCGGCAACGCATGCCGCGCCAGCCGTGCCCGCGCTGTCGGCCGCCCCGGCGGGCGCAGCCGACCGGCGCGTGGGCTGGAGCGATCTGCGCGAAGCGGTGCGCACCGCGTGGCGCGGCATGCGGGCGAACCGTACGCGCACGGCACTGACGCTGCTGGGCATCGTGATCGGCGTGGCGGCGGTGATGGTGATGTCGGCCATAGGCGAAGGCACGCGTCGCCAGGTCATGGAGCGCATGGGCAGCATGGGGACGGTCAACCTCTATCTGGACAGCAAGTCGCCGGACGGCGGCGGTCCTTTCGGTCTGCTGACCGAGCAGGACCTGGACGCGGTGCGCGCCCTGCCGCAGATCCGCCGCGCGAAGCCGGTGATCTCGGAGTACGTCGCCGTGCGCCACGGCAACGTCAGCAAGCAGGTGGTCGTGGTTGCGACCAGCGCGGAAATGCCGGCAGCGCACCATTGGCCGCTTGAGAAGGGGCGCTATTACACCGGCACCGAAGACCGTGAACTCGCGCCTTTGGCGGTGCTGGGCCACAAGGCGCGCAAGCACTATTTTCCCGATACGCCCGATCCTTCGGGCCGCCAGTTGCTGGTGGGCAATGCGCTGTTTGAAGTCATAGGTGTGATGGCCGAGCGCGGCACCCTCACCGGGGTGCAGGATTTCGACGAGATGGTTTTCATCCCCTACCAGTCAGGGCGTGCGCGGCTGTACCAGAGCCATGTCCAGCCGCAGTACGTGACCGTGCAGGCTTTGTCGGCGGCTCAGGTGCCGCAGGCCTTGGCGGCGCTCAAGGGTTTGCTGCTCGCAAGGCACGGACGGGAGGATTTCAGCATCGTGAACGCCGCTGCCGCCATAGCAACCGAAGCCGCGACCCAGCGCAACCTGTCGCGGATGCTGGGGTTGATCGCCGCGGTCTCACTGGTCGTGGGCGGCGTCGGCATCATGAACGTGATGCTGATGTCGGTGAAGGAGCGCACCCGGGAAATCGGCATCCGCGTGGCGACGGGCGCGCGCCAGCGAGACATCCTGTGCCAGTTCATGACGGAAGCAGTCTTGCTGACGCTGGTCGGCGGCGTGATCGGTATCCTCGCCGGGCTGGCGCTGTGCGCCGCGCTGCTGCTGGCGGGCGAGCCGCTGCTGATCTCGGTGTCGGCCATGGCGGCTGCGTTTGCCTGCGCCGTCGCGACGGGCCTGCTGTTCGGCCACATGCCCGCGAGGACGGCCGCGCGGCTCGATCCGGTGGTGGCGCTGGCCGGTGAGTAAGGCTGGGCCGGGCGCTGGCCCCGCTGCGCGTGTGCGGCTTTGCACGGCCGACAGGCGCGCGAGTGTCCGGTGGCGGCGAAGCCGATAGGTGTTTGGCTACAATTGAATAAGAATGATTCTTGTTTAATTGTGGGCTCCCGTCCCGCAGAGGAATCGGGAAACGCCCATGCCTGCCGTTCAGAGACCTGCCCACTGTGAAATCGCCACGCTCTACACCGACCACCACGGTTGGCTGCAGGGCTGGTTGCGCAAGAAGGTGGGCAATGCCTTTGACGCGGCCGACCTGGCGCAAAGCACTTTTCTGAAGCTGCTGTGCAGCCAGGGCGTGGGCACGCTGCAGGAGCCGCGCGCCTACCTGGTGACCGTGGCGCGCAACCTGCTGATCAACCAGGTGCGCCGGCGTGCCATCGAGCAGGCCTATCTGGACGCGCTGGCCGCCTTGCCCGAGCCCGTCACGCCGCCGCCCGAGGCGCGGTTGATGGTGCTGGAGACGCTGATGGAAATCGACCGTCGGCTGGGCTCCCTGCCCGCGCTGGCCAAGCAGGCTTTTCTGCTGGCGCAGCTCGAAGGCCTGGGGCAGGCCCAGATCGCGGCCGAGCTGGGGATTTCGGTGTCCACCGTCAAACGGCATCTGGCCAAGGCGGCGCTGCGCTGCTTTTTCCCCGAGTAGGCCGGTATGGAGGCGATGCCCGAATCGTGCGCTGACGGCGCTGGTGCTGTCGCACTGGAAGTGGCCCAGCAGGCCGTGCAGTGGTGGATGAAGCTGCGCGATGCGCCGGCGGCGGCGCGCCAGCCGGTGCAGGCGGACTTGCAGCGCTGGCGCGCGGCCAGTCCCGCGCACGAGGCGGCCTGGCAGCGCATCGAAGCCGTGGGCCAGCAGATGGCCGGCATTTCCCTGCCGCTGGCCCGGGCGGCGCTGGCCGGCCCGGACCAGGTGCGCAGGCGTCGCAGCGTGCAGCTGCTGGCGGGCCTGGTCGTGGCCGGTGGCAGTTGCGCGCTGCTGCGGCAATCGCCCGCCTGTCGCGCCTGGTCGGCCGACGCCGTGGCGGGCGTGGGCGAACAGCGCCGGCTGTCCTTGCCCGACGGCGGCAGCGTGGTGCTCAACACCGCCAGCGCCATCAACATCCGCTACGACGGCGCGCAGCGCGTGGTGCAGCTGGTGCGCGGCGAAATGCTGGTGCAGACCGCCGCCGATGCGCGCCAGCGGCCGTTCATCGTGCAGACCGCCCTGGGCGCGGTGCGCGCCATCGGCACGCGCTTCACGGTGCGCGCGCGCGACGCCGAGGTGAAGGTCGAAGTGCTGCAGGGCGCGGTGCTGCTGCAGCCCGACCAGGCGCCGGATGCGCGCCAGCTGTTGCAAGCGGGCGAAGAGGGCCGCCTCACGCAGACACAGGCCCAGGTCCAGGGCCCGATCGGCGACGCCGCGGGCGCCTGGGCCGACGGCATGCTGGTGGTTTCGCGCATGCGGCTCGATGCTTTTCTGGCCGAGCTGGGGCGCTACCGGCGCGGGCATCTGGGCTGCGACCCGGCCGTGGCCCATTGGCTGGTGTCCGGCGCCTACCCGCTGGCCGACACCGACCGCGTGCTGGCGGCGCTGACTTCCTCGCTGGCGGTGCAAGTGCATTTCCTGTCGCGCTACTGGGTGACGGTGCGGCCGGCCTAGCCCCGATGCGGGCGCTCCACGCGCCGCGCAAATAAATGAGCTGTTCTGGCGCAGTGGCTTGTCATCCAGACAAGGGGCGCACTGGCGTGCGCCGACCGCTTCATCACCATTCCCTTTCGCAAGGCTTTTTATGCGCTCCAAGACCGTGCAGCCGATTCCTTTGGCTTTTTCCTCGGGCCCCGTGCCCATCCCTGCGGCGGCACGCCCCGGCCCGGTGGCCCTGGCGCTGCGTGTGCTGTGCGTGGGCACGCTGGCCAGCATGGCCGTGGCGGCGGTGCTGGCGCCGAACACGGTCTGGGCCCAGGCCGGCACAGCGCAAAGTGCTGCGCAGCGTTCCTACGCGATTGCAGCCGGCCCGCTGGAAACGGTGCTCAACCGCCTGGGACGTGAGGCCGGCGTGCTGCTGACGTTTGGCTCCTCGGTCACGGACGGGCTGCGCAGCGGCGGCGTCAACGGCCAGTACACGGTGGCGCAGGCGCTGGAGCAGGCGCTGCAGGGGACGGAGCTGATGGCCGTGCCATCGGCCGGCGGCGGTTATGCGCTGCGCACCATGCCCACGGCCGCGCCTGCGCCGGGCGGCCCGGCGACCCTGGCGGCGGTGACCGTGACGGCCGCAGCGCACAGCGACGCGCGCACCGACGGCACGGGCACGTACACGGCCGGGCCGTCGGCATCGGCCACGGGGCTGAACCTCGCGCTGCGCGAGACGCCGCAGACGGTCACGGTGGTTTCTCGCCAGCAAATGGACGACCAGGGCAGCACCAGCGTGCGGGACGTGATGCAGCAGGCGGCGGGCATCACGGTGCAGAACTACGACAGCGAGCGCTGGGGCTTCAACGCGCGTGGCTTCGCGCTCACCAACTTCCAGTACGACGGCATCACCAAGGATTACGACGGTGTCTACGACTGGGGCGCGACCAACAGCGACATGGCGATTTTCGACCGCGTCGAAATCGTCAAGGGCGCGACCGGATTGATGGGCGGCACGGGCGATCCGTCGGCCACGGTCAATTTCGTGCGCAAGCGGCCGACCGAGCATTTCCAGGGCTCGGTCACGGCCAGCTCCGGGTCGTGGAACAGCGCGCGCACCGAGCTCGACCTGTCGAGTCCGCTCAACGCCAGCGGCAGCGTGCGCGGCCGCTTCGTGGGTGCCTACCAGGACCGTGAATCCTTTCTCGACCATTACCGGCAAAAGAAGAGCGTGCTGTACGGCGTGGTCGAAGCCGACCTGACGCGCGACACGCGCTTGACCGTGGGGGCGGACTACCAGAACACCGATCCGCGCGGCTCGACCTGGACGGGCTTTCCGATGTTCTTCAGCGACGGCACGCGCACCGACTTCGACCGCTCGTTCAACCCCGCGACCACCTGGAGCCAGCGCAAGCTCGAGTCGCGCAACCTGTTTGCCACGCTGGAGCAGCGCCTGGCGAACGACTGGAATTTCAAGCTTACCGTGAACAACGAAAGCAGCAAGCACCGCTCGCTGCTGGGTTCGGCCAGCGGCGGCAACCCGGATCCGGTCACGGGCGAAGGCATGTTCTTCTTCATGGGCGACTTCCGCGGCAACCGCACGCAGAACACGGTCAACGCCAGCCTGTCCGGCCCCTACGCGCTGCTGGGCCGCAAGCACGAAGCCATGCTGGGCGCGAGCTGGTCGGACACGCAGACCGACGGTCCCTGGTCCGAATCCCTGTACCCCATGCTGCCCGGCAGCATCTTCGGCTGGACGGGCAATTACGCCCAGCCGGCCTTTCCCCCGACCGCCGCGTATGACGAGAAGCGCCGGCAATCGGGTGTGTACGGCGCCACGCGCCTGCGGCCCACGGATGCGCTGTCGGTGATCGTGGGCGCGCGCGTCAGCCGCGTCGATGCCAGCGACTCCCGCGTCTACAGCGACGGCGTCACGCCCGCGCTGACCAGCAGCATGCGCTCACGCGGCGAGGTCACGCCCTACGCCGGCGTGGTCTACGACCTCAATGACAGCTATTCGCTCTACGGCAGCTACACGAGCATTTTTTCACCGCAGACTTCGCGCGACATCAACCGCCAATTCCTGCCCGAAGTCCAGGGCCGCAGCTTCGAGGCCGGCGTCAAGGGCGAGTTCCTCGATGGCCGCGTCAACGCCAGCCTGGCCGCTTTCCGCATCCAGCAGGACAACGTCGCCGAGCAGGCCGGTTTTGTCGACGGCGAATCGATCTACCGGGCCGTCAAGGGCGTGGGCAGCAAGGGCATGGAGGCCGAAGTCAGCGGCGAGCTGGCCGCGGGCTGGAACCTGCAGGCCGGCTATGCCTATGCCCATGTGCGCAACGCCGAGGGCAAAACCGTTTATGGCTCGACCCAGATGATGAGCCAGCCCGCGCACACGCTGCGGCTGTCGACGAGCTATCGCCTGCGCGGTGACTGGAATCCGCTCACGGTGGGCGGCGGCGTCGCCTGGCAAAGCGCCATCGACGGCCGGGTCTGGAACCCGGTGGCGGGCGACTACGCGACCATCCGCCAGAAAGGCTATGCGCTCGTGAGCCTGATGGCCCGCTACCAGTTCAGCAAGCAGCTGTCGGCAGCCATCCACGTCAAGAACCTGCTCGACACCAAGTACTACTCCGGCCTGGGCCTGTTCGAGACGGGCTTTTATGGCGAGCCGCGCAGCGTGACGCTGACCGCGCGCTACACGTTCTGAGAACGCCGGGGGCTCAGCGCCACCAGGCGGGCATCAGGCTGGCGACTTCTTCGCGAGCGAAGCGGTCATCCATCAGGAACAAAGTGCCCGTGTCCTGCTCCGAACGGATGACCCGGCCCGCGGCTTGCACCACCTTGCGCAGGCCTGGAAAAAGGTAGGTGTAGTCGTAACCCTTGCGGTGGCCGAAGCGCTGCTGCATGCAGCGTTTCATGCTTTCGTTGACGGGGTTGACCTGGGGCAGGCCCAGCGTGGCGATGAAGGCCCCGATCAGACGGTCGCCGGGCAGGTCTATGCCTTCGCCAAAGGCGCCGCCGAGCACGGCAAAGCCAATGCCCCGGCCGCCTTCGCGAAAGCGTTCGATGAACGCCTGGCGGCTGTCATCTCCCATGGCGCGCACCTGCCGCCAGACCGGCAGCGTGCCATCCTGCGCGCACAGCGCGTCGGCCACACGTTCGAGGTAGTCGAAGCTGCTGAAGAAGCACAGATAGTTGCCGGGGCGTCGGCGGAACTGCGCCGAGACCAGCTGCACGATGCGTGCCACCGATGCTTCGCGGTCGTGGTAGCGCGTGGACACGTCGTGCACGATATGCACCGCGAGCTGCTGGGCCTTGAAGGGGGCCGGCACGTCGATCCAGGGCGTTTCCTCGGGCAGGCCCAGCGTGTCGCGGTAGAAGGCCGCAGGTCCCAGCGTGCCGGAAAACAGCACCGTCGCATGGGCCGCCGCATGGCGCGCTTGCAGATGCGGCGCGGGAATCACATTGCGAATGCACAGCGTCGATGTGGGCCGCTTTCTGCCGTGCGGCGCGGTGAGCGTGACGTCGAACAAGGCGTGCTCGTCGAGTTTTTCCTCGAGCACGGAGAACTGCAGGGCGGCGAGATAAAAGCCCAGCACCGGGTCACCGGGCAGCATGGGGCTGTCGGCGTTGGCCTCGGCGATCAGGGACAGCGCTTTTTGCAGCGCGGCCATGAAATCCAGCGGCACCTGGGCATGGCACTGGTAGGGCGCCTCCTGGCCTTGATGCAAGGCATTCCAGGCGCGGTTCAGGCTGTCCAGCGATTTGCGGATCCTGGTCTTGGCGTGCTTGCGCGCGGCCGCCAGCGCAGCCTGGGTCAGCTCGGCGGTGTACATGCTGCGCGCGCGGTCGACCAGGTTGTGCGCTTCGTCGACCAGAATGCCGACCTTCCACTGGTGGGCCTGGGTCAATGCATGCAGCATGGCCGCGCCATCGTAGAAGTAGTTGTAGTCGCCAATGACGACATCGCTCCAGCGCGCCATCTCCTGCGTCAGGTAGTAGGGACAGACCGCATGCGCGAGCGCGGTCTCGCGCAGGCGCGCACTGTCCCATACGGTTTTCACGTTGAGCATCGCGGCGCGCGCCTGGGGCAGGCGGTCGTAAAAGCCCCGGGCCAGCGGGCAGGAATCGCCATGGCAGGCCTTGTCGCGGTGTTCGCAGCTTTTGTCGCGCGCCTGCAGCGTGAGCGCGCGCAGCGGTGCGGCGTCCGTGGCCTGCAGTTGCTGGTTGATCTGGCCCAGGGCCTGTGTCGCGAGGCCATGGCCCGTGCCCTTGGCCGTGAGAAAGAAAATCTTGTCCAGTCCTTGGTCGGGGCAGGCCTTGAGCATGGGGAACAGCGTGCCCATGGTCTTGCCTATGCCCGTCGGCGCCTGGGCCAGCAGACAGCTGCCGCCGGCGGGCGCGCGTGCCGTGCGGTAGACCGCGACGGACAGCTCGCGCTGGCCCGCACGGAAGGTCCCCAGCGGAAAGGCCAGCGCGGACAGCGCCTGGTCGCGCGCGCGGCGGTGCGCATCCTCGCTGCGCGCCCAGTCGAGAAAGCGGGCGCATTGCGTGTCGAAGAAGTCCTGGAGGTCCGCGGCGTCGAGGGTCTCGACCAGAACGTCCTCCTTGTGGGTGCCGATGTGAAAGTAGACCAGCGCAATTTTCAGGCGCGGCAGCGCGCGTTGCGCGCACAGCAGATGCCCATAGATCTTGGCCTGGGCCCAGTGCAGGGCCCGGTGGTTGGCGCGGATCGCGCCCAGTTCGCCGCGGTAGGTCTTGATCTCTTCGAGCTGTTGGGCCACGGGGTCGTAGCCGTCCGCGCGTCCGCGCACCTGCAGCGTCTGGTAGACGCCTTGCAGGCTGATTTCCGCTTCGTACTCGGGGCCGCGGCGCGAGCGCACCAGCCCATGGCCTTCCATGCCTTGCAAGGCCGTGGGCGCAGGCGTGAAACGCAGGTCCAGATCGCCCTGCCTGGCGGTGAATTCGCACAGGGTGCGCACGGAGACGGTGCAGTCCATGGCTAGCCTGGCTCCACGCTCTCGCGCCATTGCACATGGCATACGCTGACGGGAATGTCATGGTCGCTGCAGTACTGCAGCCAGCGGATCTGGTTGTCCTGCAGCTTGTCGCCCGGTCCCTTGACTTCGACGAAGGCGTAGCGCTTTTGCGCGGGCCAGAACCGCACCAGGTCGGGAAGGCCGCTGCGGTTGGTCTTGACATCGGCGAGCAGGCGCTGGAACAGCCGTTTCAGATGCTCGGCCGGAATGCACTCCAGCGCCAGGGTGAGCAGTTCCGCGGACAGCATCTGCCAGAACACGAACGGCGACTGCACTCCCTGCTTGTCGACATAGCGCTGCAGGATGGTATGGCGGTAGCTGTCTGTATCGAGCTCGGCCAGGCAGGTGGCGAATTGCGCCTGTCTGCGGTCTGCGAAATCGGGCGCGCTCAGGTCGGCGGGCCCGCTCTGGAAAGGGTGGAAGAACGCGCCTTGCAGCGGCGCGAAGACCGCGGGCCAGCACAGCAGGCCGAACAGCGAATTGACCAACGCGTTCTCTACATAGAACACGGGGCTGGCGTCGCTGTGCCAATGTTCGCGCAGCGCGAACTCCACGCTCATCGCCGCCACGGGGCCTGCCAGCGCGATATCCGAGCGCATCTGCAGCAGCGCCTGGCCTGGGGGCGAACGCTTGCCTGCCTTGGTCTGGCCCGCATTGCGCAGCAGGCGCGGCAGCATGCGCTGCAGTTTTTGCGCTTCTTCATCGCTCTCGGGCGCCTGCCGCGCCAGCAAGGCCTGGTCCAGCGCTTCCTGGTGGCGCTCCAGGCGTTCCAGCACCCGGATCCGCCGGTGGCGCGCGCCCGGATAAGTGCACAGCGCATAGGCCTGCAGCGCATCATCCCAGTGCTGCTGGCGCTCGCAGGCATTGCCCAGGCGCAACAGTAGCTTGGCCCGGCGTTTTTCGAGCCAGGCGTTGCTGCTCTGGCAGCCCGCGATCGCCTCCAGCATGGCGGCGGCATCCGCGCCCTCGTCCATCGCCTGGCGGCAGGCGTGCTGCGCGAGGTAGGCAGTGATGTCGCCGCGTGCCTGGAAAGCGCGCGACGATGCATCGAACGCCACCGGCTCGTACTTGAATACGCCGAGGTCTGAGAGCACGAATTCCGACCAGTCCTGGTGGAGGTTGCCGAAGAACATCAGCCGCAGCCGCTCTATGCGTTCGCCGGCCATCACGCGCCAGACGGGCTCGGGTGCTTGCGGATGCCATGCGGCGTAGGGCTGGGGTTGGCCATAGGTGCTGCCCAGCGCCTGCAGCCAGTCCGATTTGCGCGTGCCTTGGCTGCCGAGCGGACCCGTAAACAATGCGGCCAGCTCAGCCTTGGTGTGCAGGTCGAACAGCTCTGCTAGCGACATGCTCGCCTGCGTGTCCAGCCAGCCCAAGGCCGTCAGAGGGTGCGCGGCGGCGCAGACGTCGGGGATTTCCGCATAGACCAGCTTCGAGGCCCGGAACCACGGGCCGCGGCGCATCAGCATGCGCACCAGCAGCGCCCGGGAATCCGTGGGCAGGGCGGCGAACTGCGCCAGAAATTGCTGTTCTTCGCTGTCCAGAAGGTCGCTGTAGCGCTGCGCGATCCAGGCGAGCGCGCGCTCGAAGTTGTGCAGATAGTAAAGGGGGTGGATGGCTGCCATGCTTCAAACATTCCATGCGAAGGCCTGCTCCGGGCGTGGCACGGCTGCGCTCGCGCAGGCAATGGCAAAACCTTGGGCCTCAAGCGGTGTGGACATGGTGACACTGTACATAAATACATATTTTCTCCGCGCGGGAGAATCCATGGACCTGGCTTTGCTACTTTGTCTGTAGCTGCGCGCTGCGCAGCGCATCCATGTGACATTTCAGCTACACCTGGAACAGAGCGCGGTGGCGCCTATAGAATCGCCTTTTACATGAGAATAGTATTAATTCTTATTCTTATGTAGGCTGCCAGCTACATGCGGTTACCGCCGTCCAGCCACAGCACTCCTTGCCGCCCAGTCGGGTGTGCCGGGCCTGGCGGCTGCATGCCGTGGGTGGCAGTGCGTCTTCGCAGGGCGCATCGCTGCACCCCAGGTCCCGCATGCCTTCGGTCGGGCGCTTTTCATGCTCCCTGCTCCCGAATTGCTTTATGCACCACCGTCCCCGTTTCTCCGGCAGCGCCACTGCCGCGGCCGCCTGCCTGGCATGCGTACTGCCCGGCATCACCTGGGCGCAAGACGCGCCCGCCTCCACCACGCTCGATGAAGTGCGCGTGACCGAAAAGGCTGCGCCCAACATCTACAGCGAGGCCAGCGACGCTTACGTTCCCCGGGGCGTGGAAGTGGGCAAGACGGCGCAGTCGCTGCGCGAAATTGCCCAGTCCGTCACCGTGATCACGCGCCAGCGCATGGACGACCAGGCGCTGCGTACGCTCGACGATGTGATGAACCAGACCACGGGCGTGACGCGCGAGGAGGGCTGGCTGGACACCACCTACCTGTCGCGTGGTCTGGCCATCACCAACATCCGCTATGACGGCGGCGCGGCCAGTTCCACGCGCTCGGGCAGCCGCAGTCAGGACATGGCCCAGTTCGACAGCGTGGCCTTGCTGCGCGGCGCCGACGGCCTGTTCGGCGCGGGCGAGGCTGGCGGCGTCATCAATTTCACCTACAAGCGCCCGCTGGCAAAGCGCCAGACCCAGGTGCTGCTGTCGGGCGGCAGCATGGCGAACTACCGCGCCGAGCTCGATACCACGGGCGCGCTCACCGCCGATGGCAGCATCCGCGGCCGGCTGGTGGCCGTGACCCACGACCGCAAGGAAATGGCCGAGCCTTCGCGGCTCAAGCGCCAACTGCTGTACGGCACGCTGGAGTTCGACCTCGGTCCCGATACGCTGCTGACGCTGGGCTCGAGCTACCAGACCGATCGCAACACCGGCTTCAACGCCAGCCTGCCGCGCTATGCCGATGGCAGCGACATCGGCCTGCCGCGCAGCGCCAATATGGGCGCGCCCTGGAACTGGATAGAGCGCGAGAACACGGCGCTGTTCGCCAAGCTCGAACACCAGCTGTCGTCGGGCTGGCAGCTCAAGGCGCAGCTGCGCCAGACGCGGTTCAATGAAGGCGTCAACGGTGCCGAAATCGAAGGCGCGCCCGCGCCCGGCACCCTGGTCGGCACCGACTGGTGGATCAACCAACGCAAGAGCAAGGCGCGCGAAACCAGCCTGGACCTGAACGCCCAGGGCGGCTTCGATGCATTCGGCCGGCGCCATGATGTGATCGTCGGGGCCGACCTGCAGCGCACGCGCGATGTCAGTCGCAGCCTCTGGCCGCGCATCGGCCCCGCCAATGTGTTCGATCGCACGCCACCGGCCGATCCCGGCTATCCGCTCGGCGACTGGACTGACGGCGCGCACTCGAACACGCAGAAATCCGGCCTCTACGGCTCGGTGCGCCTGCGTCCGGCCGAGGACTGGGCGGTGATCCTGGGCGGCCGCTATACGCTGCAGGACCGCAGCACCACGCACGCCATGGACGGCAGCCTGACAGCGAAAAGTCGCGAAGGCCATGTCTTCGTGCCCTATATCGGTCTGGTCCACGATCTGTCGCCCAGTACCAGCATCTACGCCAGCACGGCCGAGATCTACCAGTCGCAGGCCGGCAAGTTCTCCGCGCCGCTGCCGGGCACGCCGCTGGACCCGGTGCGCGGGCGCACCTACGAGCTGGGTATCAAGGGCGAGTGGAGCCGTGACCTGCTGGCCAGCGCAGCGCTGTTCCGCACCGAGAAGAAGGGAGCGGCGGCCTTCGATCCGGCCTATCCTCAGACCGACTGGCGCGGCGGTTGCTGCTACTTCCGTGACGGTTACCAGCGCAGTCAGGGCCTGGACCTGGAACTGACGGGGCGGCTGACGCCCCAGTTGCAGGTGGCCATGGGCTACACCTTCAATGACAACGTGGACAAGCGCAAGGACGATGCGCGTTTCAGCAGTGTGACCCCGCGCCATCTGTTCAAGGCCTGGGGCGACTACCGCTTCGACGGCGATCTGCGCGGCTGGAGCCTGGGCGCTGGGGTGGTCGCGCAGGCTTCGCACTTCCGCGCTTCGGGCGTCAATGCCTACAACCCGGCGACGGGCCGTTATGACGGCGCCTGGACGGCCTACCAATTCACTTCACCGGGCCATGCCGTCTGGTCGGCGCGCCTGGGCTATGCCATCGACAAGGACTGGAAGGTGGCGGTCAATGTCAGCAACCTGTTCGACAAGACCTACTACAGCACCGTGGGCTACGCGGGCTACGGCAATTTCTACGGGGAAAAGCGCGCGGTGGTGGTGACGCTCCAAGGGAGGTTCTGAGCACCTGGCCCTTTTTCCGTTTTCGATTGTCATACAGGGCAGGGGATGCCATTCCCTGCCTGCTTTCCTTTTTCTGTGGCTTTTGCATGAATCCATTCTTCACCCATCACCCGGGCCTGGCGCTGCTGTCCCGCGTGCTTGCCGCCGTGCTGGGCGGCTACTTGCTGGCCAGCGCCTGGGCCGTTTTCTGCGGCCTGGTCTTTCCTGGTGGCGTCGAGGCGGTGCTGGCCGGCGTGCAGCTGTCCTTCGCCTGGTATGTGGCGGCCGTGGTCTGGGCTTTTTCTCCCGTGCCGCTGGGCCGGGTCTGGCGCGGGCTGCTGGTTCCGGCGGTCGTCTTGCTCGCGCTGGCGCGCTGGGGAGGCTGAGATGGGCAAGGCAAAAAACAATTCCGGCGCGGGGCAGGGCGGTTTTCGCCAGGCCCAGGCCTGGCTGCATACCTGGTGCGGACTGTGGTTCTCCTGGCTGTTGTTCGCGGTGTTCCTCACGGGCACGCTGGCCGTGTTCCAGGAGCCCATCACCCATTGGATGACACCTGAGCACCATGCCGAGGAGGCTGCCGAAGCCGCGGCCCAGGCCGAGCCTTCGGCGCCGCTGGCGCAGCGTCTGGCCTGGGGCGCGGCCTACATGGCGAAGCACCATCCCGATGCCGGCATGTGGGAGCTGTGGCCCGCGGATGCGCAGGGCGCGGGCACTCTGCGCGTCTACTGGTTCGACAGCCAGCGGCAATACGCTTCGGCCGACCTCGACACAACCACGGGCGAGCCCCGGGCCGCGGGGCGCGAGACGCCTGCGCGCCAGACCGAAGGCGGCCACCATTTCGTCGACTTCCACTATCAACTGCATGCCGGTCCTGTGGGGCTGTGGATTGTCGGCATCGCCGCCCTGGCGATGCTGGTGGCGCTGGTCAGCGGCGTGATCACGCACCGGCGCATCTTCAAGGATTTCTTCACTTTCCGCACCCGCAAGGGCCAGCGCAGCTGGCTGGATGCGCACAACGCGGTGGCGGTGCTGACCCTGCCGTTCCAGTTCATGATCGCCTACACCGGCATCGTGATTTCGGGCCTGACTTTCATGCCCGCGGGCGTGGTCGCGCAGTTCGGCGCAGGCAGCACAGGCGCGGCGGCGTTCCAGTCCGCGCTGAGCGAGCCCGGCAAGCCCCAGCCCAGCGGACGCAGCATGGCCGTTCCCGATCTGGCGCCGTTCGCCTTGCGCGGCCAGCAGTTGATGGGGCAGCCGGTGCGCGCCGTGGTGGTCGATCACCCGGGCGATGCCGCGGCGCGCATCGGCGTCTATGGCTGGAACGATGACGCCAGCGCCCAGCAGCGCCTGAGCCCGACCAGCGGCATGGCCATGTTTTCCGCGGCCACGGGCGAAGTGCTGCAGGTGCGCATGCCGGGCGGCGTGGATGGCGGCAAGGCGTCGTTGGCGCAATCGGTCATGGGCGGATTGCACATGGCGCAGTTTGGTGGGCTGGCGCTGAAGTGGTTGTACTTTCTGTGCGGCCTCGCGGGCAGCGCCATGATGGCCACGGGCGCCATGCTGTTCATCGTCAAGCGCCGGCCCAGGCACCTGGGCGAGTTCGGTGCCGCCACGGCGCGGGTCTACGGGTTGATCGAGGCGGCGAACGTGGCAGCCATCGCCGGCCTGGGCCTGGCCTGCATAGGCTACCTCTGGGGCAACCGCCTGGTGCCCTTGGGAATGGCACACCGTGACGACTGGGAGCTGGCGGTGTTTTTCGGCGTCTGGGGCCTGGCCCTGGTACACGCGCTCGCGCGCCCACCGGCCTGCGCGTGGAAGGAGCAGCTGGCGCTGCTCGCGGCGTTGTGCCTGCTGCTGCCGCTGCTCAACGGACTGACCACGGGTGACCATTGGCTCGCGCAACTGCTGCGCGGCGACTGGGAAAGCCTGGGCGTGGAGCTGTTCGTCGTGGCGACCGGCTGCGCCGCGGCCTGGGGCCTGCGCTGGATGTCCCGGCGCAAGCCGGCCCGGCGCCGTCCTGCGCCGGCCCCGACAACACAGGTGCAACCATGAGTGCCTGGCATGCATCCCTGTTGTCGCTGACGCTGGCTTTCGCCGGCATGGCCGCGCTGGCCTTCGCGATGGAACGCCACTACGCGCAACTCACGGGCGCGCATGAAGTGCCGTCAGCGCGTGCCCGGCAGTTGCGCTGCCTGGCCCTGCCCTTGCTGACGGCCGCGCTCTTTCCCTGCGTCTGGGCCTGGGGCGCGACGGTGGGCAGCGTGGCCTGGCTGGGGTTTCTGTCGGCCGGCGCCCTGGGCTGCGCGGCCATGATCAGCGCCACGCCCCGCTGGGCGGCGCGTACCGCGTCGGTCGCCGGACCCGTCGCCGTGCTCGCGCTGGCGTGGACTGTCGGGAGTTGGCGATGAACGCAGCACGCTGGAAAGGCCTGGCGGTGCTGGTCTTGCTGGCCGCGGCGGTGGCGGCGCTGTGGTGGACCACGCGCACGCGCATGGCCTACGCCACCGAGCCGATCGTACGCACCGATGTCGAGGCCGCGGTCACGGCCATCGGTGTTCTGCAGCCACGGCGCTATGTGGATGTGGGCGCCCAGGTCTCGGGCCAGATCACGCGACTCAAGGTAGCGCCCGGCGATACGGTGGAAAAAGGCGATCTGCTGGTGGAAATCGACCCCAGCGTGCAGCGCGCGACGGTGGATGCCGGCCATGCCCAGCTCGCGGGACTGCGCGCCCAGATGGCCGAGCAGCAGGCCCACCACCGCCTCGCGGGGCAACAGCTGGCGCGCCACAAGCCGCTGGCCGCGGCCGGAGCGACGCGCCAGGAAGATCTGGAAAAAGCCGAAGCCGAGTTTGCCGCCACGGCGGCGCGCATCGCCCACCTCAAGGCACAGAGCGATCAGACCCAGGCGACGCTGCAAGCGGACGTGGCACGGCTGGGCTACACCCGCATTTATGCACCGATGGCGGGCACCGTGGTGGCGGTCGAGGCGCGCGAAGGCCAGACGCTGAATGCCGCTTACCAGACGCCCGACATTCTGCGCATCGCCGACCTGTCTGGCATGACGGTGTGGACCGAAGTCTCCGAAGCCGATGTGCGCCGCGTCAAGCCCGGCATGCCGGTGTACTTCACCACGCTGGGCGGCAGCGATGCGGCAGCCGCGCCGGCCGGCCCCCGGCGCTGGCAGGGCCGTGTGCGCCAGGTTCTGCCCGCGCCCGCGCAGTCGGCCAGGAACGCCGGTGCAGCGCCCATGCCGGTCGTCAAGGCAGTGACCTATACGGCGCTGTTCGATGTGGACAACGCCGACGGCGAGCTGATGCCGCAGATGACGGCCCAGGTGGTCTTTGTCACGGCCAGAGCTGAAGGTGCCGTGGCTGTGCCGCTGTCGGCGCTGTCGGCGGGCAATACGGCACGCGTGTTGGCCCCGGACGGCCGGCCCGAAGTGCGCAGCCTGCGTCTGGGCGCGCGCAGCCGCCACCAGGTGGAAGTGCTTGAAGGCCTGCAGGCGGGCGAGCGGCTGATCACGGGCGAGCAGCAGGTCGGCGGCGGCCCCGCATGGTTGCAATGGTGATGGCCCCGTTGATCGAACTGCGCGGCATATGCCGGCAGTACGGCGGGCAGGGCGGCCAGCCCGCGGTCGAAGTGCTGCGCGGCATCGACCTGAACATTCACGCGGGCGAGTTCGTCGCCATCGTCGGCCAGTCGGGATCGGGCAAGTCCACGTTGATGCATCTTCTGGGTTGCCTGGACCGGCCCAGCAGCGGCAGCTACCGTTTCAACGGCCGGGATGTGGCCCATCTGGCGGCCGACGAACTGGCGGCCTTGCGCCGCGAAGCCTTTGGCTTCGTGTTCCAGGGCTACCACCTGATTGCGACCGAGTCGGCCGGTGAGAACGTCGAAGTGCCGGCCCTGTACGCCGGCCTGCGAGCGCCCGAGCGCGCGCAGCGGGCCGCGGCCCTGCTGGGCCGGCTGGGCCTGGCCGACAAGCTGCACCTGCGCCCGAATCAGCTGTCGGGCGGCCAGCAGCAGCGCGTATCGATTGCGCGGGCCTTGATGAACGGCGGGCAGATCATTCTCGCGGACGAGCCCACGGGTGCGCTGGACAGCGGCAGTGGTGCCGAAGTCATGGCCCTGTTGCATGAGCTGGCCGACGCCGGTCACACCATCATCCTGATCACGCACGATCGCGAGGTGGCCGCCCAGGCGCGGCGCGTGATCGAGATCCGCGACGGGAGCATCGTCGCCGACAGCGGTACGCAGGAGTCGCCCGCTTCCAGGCCTGCGCCGGGCGCGAGGCCGAGGCAGGGCGCAGCCAGCGCTCTGTTCTGGAACGACTTGCGCGAAGCCGCGCGCACCGCCTGGCGCGGCATGCGGCTGAACCGCGCGCGCACGGCGCTCACGCTGCTGGGCATCGTCATCGGCGTGGCGTCGGTGATCGTGATGCAGGCCATAGGCGAAGGCGCGCGCCGCCAGGTGATGGAACGCATGGGCACCATGGGCACGGCCATTCTCTACCTCGGCAGCAAGCCTCCGGCCTCGGGCGGTCCCACCGGCCAGCTGACCGAGGACGACTTGCAGGCGCTGCGCGAACTGCCCGAGATCCACCGCGTTCTGCCGGTGATCGGCGACCCGGTCACCGTGCGCCATGGCCGTGCCGACAAGCAGCTCTATGTGTTCGCGGCCAGCGAGGAAATGCCGGCCGTCCACCATTGGCCTCTGGCGCAGGGGCGTTACTACAGCGCTGCCGAGGACCGGGATCTGGCCCCCCTGGTGGTGCTGGGCCACAAGGCCTGGCAGCATTTCTTTCCCGGTGCGGACAGGCCCCTGGGGCGGCAGCTGCTGATCGGCAACTCGCCGTTCGAAGTCATCGGCGTGATGGCCGAGCGCGGCGCGGACTCGGGCGCTCAGGACTATGACGACATGGTCTTCATCCCCTACCAGTCCGCGCGCGCCCGGGTCTACCAGGCCCAGACGCAGCCTGACTATGTGGTGGTGCAGGCACGGTCTTCGCAGCAGGTGCACGCCGCCGAGCAAGCCATGCAGCGCCTGCTGCTGGCCCGGCATGGGCGCGAGGATTTCGGCATCGGCAATGCCGCCGCACGCATCCAGGCCGAAGCCGCGACCCGGCGCAGCATGACGGTGATGCTGGGCCTGATCGCCGCCGTGTCGCTGCTGGTGGGCGGCATCGGTGTGATGAATGTGATGCTCATGACGGTGAAGGAGCGCACGCGCGAAATCGGCATCCGCGTGGCCACGGGTGCGCGCCAGCGCGACATCCTGCGCCAGTTCATGACCGAAGCCGTGCTCGTGACCTGGGTGGGCGGCGCGGTGGGCGTGCTCGCCGGCCTGCTGATCGGGGCGGCGCTGATCGCCGCAGGCGTGCCGGTGGTATTCTCGGTGAGCGCGATGGCCGGCGCATTTGCCTGCGCAGTCGCGACGGGGCTGGTGTTCGGCTACATGCCCGCGCGGTCGGCCGCGCGGCTCGATCCCGTGGTGGCCCTGGCCGGCAATCCCTGAGGCCGCCGTGCGGGGCGCCCCTCAGCGGGGCGGTGGTGGCGTCCCGGTCTCTTTCACGCTGTCGATCAGCAGGCTGGCAAACGCCTGGGCCGCCGCGCTGCGCGACGTGCGGGCATTCCACAGCAGGCTGGCGGTGCGCACCAGCGGCGGCTGCAGCGCTATGGCGCACATGCCGCTGCCGTGCAGGGCCGCGGCACGCTCGGGGACTATGCAGGCCAGTTGCGGCCCCCAGCGGCAGGCTTCGATCAGCGCGTGCACCGATTCCATCTCCACACGCACCAGCGGCTGCACGCCGGCGGCGCGCAAATGCTCCTCGAGCAGGCGGCGCGTGGCGAAACGCCGTGACAGCAGCACCAGCGGCACGTCCTGGAGCTGGGACAGCTGCAGCTGCGCCAGCCCCGCCAGCGGGTGCGAGGCATGGGCGACGAACTGCATGTGCTCTTCAAACACCGGCTCGGAATCCACGCCATCGACGCCCGCGGGGTGAAAGGCCAGGCCCAGGTCCAGGTCGCCGCCCAGCAGCAGGGTTTCGATTTCCGGCGCCAGCAGCTCGCGCAGCACGACGTGGATCTTGGGGTAGCGCGCATTGAAGGCCGCCACGGCCGCGGGCACCATGGTGTGCAGGAACGTCGGGATGACGCCGACCGTGAGGCGCCCGGCCTGCAGGCTGGCCAGGTCGGCCAGGGCCATGCGCCCGGCTTCGAGCTCCTGCAGCGCGCGCGCCGCATAGTCCTTGAACACCAGCCCCGCCTGCGACAGCTTCAGGCCCCGGCCCACGCGCTCGAAAAGCTGCACGCCCAGCTCCTCTTCGATCTGGCGCAGGCCGTGCGAGAGCGTGGACTGGGTGACGAACAGCTGCTTGGCCGAGGTGGTGAGGTGCTCGGTCCGGGCAATGTCCAGAAAGTAGCGCAGCTGGCGGATTTCCATGGGGGCAGGCTGTGGGTTGAATGTTCGAAATTATCGAACGTAATTAATGAAATAAATCATTGGATTGCTTGAATAACCGACATTAAGCTGTCTTCAAGCGGCTCATCCTTCCTACCTGCCGCAGCAAAGAGACCGCATGAGCAACGAATTCACCATCGAGCGCATCCAGGTGCGCATTCTGGACATTCCCACCATTCGCCCGCACAAGCTGTCGTTTGGCTCCATCCAGCGCCAGAGCCCGATCATCGTGCAACTGTGGCTGCGCAACGGCGCCTGCGGCTTTGGCGAAGCGGCGACCATCGGCGGCCCTTCGTGGAACGAAGAGTCTCCCGAGAGCATCGCCCATGCGATTGAACACTATCTGGCACCCGCCGTGCTGGAGCATAAAGCCAGCGGCATAGAGCACCTGCTGGCGCGCATGGACATGGCTTGCAAGGGCAATGCCTTTGCCAAGTCGGCCGTGGAAATGGCGCTGATCGACGCCCTGGCCCGCACCCTGAACATTCCCGCCTGGCAGCTGCTGGGCGGCAAGCTGCACGAAAGCCTGCCCCTGGCCTGGACGCTGGCCAGCGGCGATGTGGAGCGCGACCTGCAGGAAGCCCGGCTGCGCCTGGAGCAGGGCCGCCACCGCATCTTCAAGATGAAGATCGGTGCGCGCGCGCCGCAGGATGACGTGGCCCATGTGAGCCGCATCGCCCGCGGCCTGCCCGACACGGCCACGCTGACGGTGGACGTGAACCAGGCCTGGGACGGCAATACGGCCCGGCGCTACCTGCCCCAGCTGATCGAGGCCGGCGTCACGCTGATCGAGCAGCCCGTGGCCAAGTGGAACGTGCCGGCGCTGCGCCAATTGACGCAGGAGCTCAAGGGCGCGCTGATCATGGCCGACGAAACCGTGTGCACGCCGCAGGACGCGATGATGCTGGCGCGCGAGCAGGCCTCGCATGTGTTCTCGCTCAAGGTGGCCAAGCACGGCGGCCTGCTGCGCACGCGCAAGGTGGCGGCCGTGGCCGAAGCGGCCGACATCGGCTGGTACGGCGGCACCATGCTGGAGACTTCCATCGGCAGCGCGGCTTCGGCCCATGTCTTCTCGACCCTGCCCGGCGCCCACCACGGCTGCGAGCTGTTCGGTCCGCAACTGCTGGTGGACGACATCGTCGAGCAGCAAATGCCCATCCGCGATTTCGCGCTGCAACTGCCCGACGGCCCGGGCTACGGCCTCACGGTTTCGCTCAGCCAGCTCGACCGCTTCGACCGGGCCCTGGCCGGCCGGCAGCCGCTGCACGTGGACCTGGGCAAGGCCTGATTTTTTCTGGCAGCACGCCCAAGGCGTGCGCCATCACCATCCTCTGGAGATCTTCATGCTATTTCTTGTCCGTATGGATGTGCGCATCCCCCATGATCTGCCCGCCGAGCAGGTCAACGACATCAAGGTCCGTGAAAAGGCCTACTCGCAGGAACTGCAGCGCGACGGCCGCTGGCAATCCATCTGGCGCGTGGTGGGCGAGTACGCCAACTACAGCGTCTTCGATGTGGCGTCGAACGATGAATTGCACGACCTGCTGCAAGGCCTGCCCCTGTTCCCCTACATGGACATTCAGGTGACGCCGCTGGCCCGCCACCCTTCGGCGGTGAATTGACCCCCTGAGCGGCTGCGCCGCTTCCCCCTTGGGGGACGACATCCTCGCTGCGGGGCGGCCCTTGCTCGATGTCCCTGAGCTCGGGCACGCCAGCTTTACAGGCTGCTGGCAGCGCGCAGCGCAATGGATGACCGAGAGTCATCCCCACCTATAAACAAAACTCCCAAGGAGACAAAAAAATGAAACGTACATTCCTGCTGCAAGCCCTGGCCGGCGTCGCACTGGCCGCTTGCGCCGTCCCCAGCTTTGCCCAAGGTGCTGTCGGCAACTGGCCCGACAAGCCCGTCAAATGGATCGTGCCCTTCCCACCGGGCGGCGCCATGGATGCCATCGCCCGCACGCTGGGTGAAGTGGCCGGCCGCAAGCTGGGCCAGCCTTTCGTCATCGAGAACAAGCCCGGTGCCGGCGGCAACATTGGCTCGGACTATGTGGCCAAGCAGCCGGCCGACGGCTATACGCTGATGATCACGTCCATCGGCATGGCCACCAATGGCGCGCTGTACAACAAGCTCAGCTATGACCCGATCAAGGACTTCGCGCCCGTGAGCCTGCTGGCCGTGGTGCCCAACATCCTGGTCGCCGGCCCCAAGCAGGCCGATGTGAAGACCGTCAAGGACTTGATCGCCAAGGCCAAGCAGCACCCCGATGTGCTGACCTATGCGTCGGCGGGCAATGGCACGTCGATTCACCTGGCCGGCGCCAGCTTCACGGCCCTCACCGGCGTGAAGATGCTGCACGTGCCTTACCGCGGCAGCGGCCCGGCGGTGACCGATCTGCTGGGCGGACAGGTGGACTTCATGTTCGACAGCATCACTTCCGCGCGCCCGCACATCCAGGCCGGCAAGCTGCGCGCCATTGCGATCACCACCAAGACGCGTTCGCCGTCCATGCCCGATGTGCCCACGGTGGCCGAAGCCGGCGTGCCCGGCTACGAAGTCTCCCCTTGGTTCGCGACCTTCATGCCCGCGGGCACGCCCGCGCCCATCGTCGCCAAGCTGGGCCAGACGCTCAACGAAGCCATGAACGACCCCGAAGTCAAGAAGCGCCTGAGCGCCATCGGCGCCGAGCCCATCGGCAGCACGCCGCAGGCACTCGCTGCCCATCTGAAGACCGAAACCGATCGCTGGACCAAGCTGATCAAAGAGTCGAACATCAAGGTGGATTGACCTTATCCTTACCGGGCCTGCTTGCAGGCCTTTTCTTATCTGGCAACCCACTTCTTACTCTGCTGCCCATGCCCGCATTGCATTCCATCGTCCAGGGCCAAGGCCCCGTCATCGTTCTGAGCCACGCGCTGGGCTGCGACCTGCACATGTGGGACGAAGTCACGGCCTTGCTGCAGGACCGCTACACCATCGTGCGCTACGACCAGCGCGGCCATGGCCGCTCGCCGGCCAGCGCCACCGACTTCAACATGCACGACCTGGCCCAGGACGCCGCCGAGCTGATCGCCGGCCTGGGGCGTGGAGCCGTGCATTTCGCCGGCGTTTCCATGGGCGGCATGACGGCCCAGGCCCTGGCCGCGCTGCATCCGGACCTGGTGCGCAGCATCACCATCGCCAACTCGGCGGCGCGCTACGACGCCGCCGCCCAGCAAGGCTGGCAGGCGCGCATTGACACCGTGCGGGCGCAGGGCGTGGCCTCGATTGCCGATGGTGCCTTGCAGCGCTGGCTGTCGCCGGAATTTGTGGCGAGCCATGCCGCACGCGTGGCCCGCATGCGGGACAGCCTGGTGGCCATAGACCCCCAGGCTTACGCCCAGGCCTGCCAGGCGGTCGCCGGGATTGCGCTGCACGAGACGAACGCCGCCATCCGCTGCCCGGCCCTGGTGATTGCCGGCACGCTGGACGCGGCCACGCCGCTGGCCATGTCGCAGGAAATCGCCGACGGCATTGCCGGTGCCGAGCTGGCCACCATAGACGCCGCGCACATCAGCTGCGTGGAGCAGCCCGAGCGCTTTGCCGCGCTGCTCGACGGCTTCATCCAGCGGGTTTAAATCACCCGTTCCGCACCTGCCCAGTAGGGTGCGCGAATGTCCTTCTTCAGCACCTTGCCGTTGGGGCTGCGCGGCAGGCTGGCGACGAAATCTATGCTCTTGGGTGCCTGCACGCTGCCCAGGCGGCTCTTGCACTGGGCGATCAGTTCGTCGGCTTCGACGGTGTGGCCGGGCTTGAGTTCGACCACGGCTTTCACCGCCTCACCCCATTTCGCGTCGGGCACGCCGATCACGGCGCAGTCCTGCACGGCGGGGTGGGCCCAGAGCACCTGCTCGACTTCGCTGGGGTAGACGTTGAAGCCGCCGGTAATGATCATGTCCTTCTTGCGGTCGGTGATGTGCAGGAAGCCATCGGCGTCGAGATGGCCGATGTCGCCCGTGTGCAGCCAGCCGTCGATGATGGTCTCGGCCGTCTTCTCGGGCGCCTTGTAGTAGCCCTTCATCAGCAGGTCGCCCGTGACGCAGATCTCGCCAGACACGCCGGTCGCGCAGGGCTTTCGGTTGTCATCCAGGATGGCGAGGCGCACCAGCGGTGAAACCCGCCCGCAGGACGACAGGCGCAGGTCGTCAGCCACTCGGCCGTTCACGAAATGCTCTTCGGGCCGCATGATGGAAATCGTGCCCAGGCATTCCGTCTGGCCGTAGAACTCTGTCATCACCGGACCGAAGACGGAAATCGCTTCGCGCAATTTCTCGACCGACATGGGCGAGGCGCCGTAGAGGAAGTAGCGCAGCGAGGAGAAGTCGCGCGTGCGGATATCGGGCAGGCTCAGCAGGGCGTAGATCACCGTGGGCGGCAGGAAGATTTCGCTCACGCGGTGGCGGGCGATGGCGTCGCACAGGCCTGCGGGGTCTATCTGCTGGAGGATCACCGTGGTGCCGCCGCGCGCGGTGCAGGGCAGTGAAGCCAGTCCGGCCGAATGCGTCATGGGCGCGGCCGCGAGGAACACGGGCGTATCACCAGCCCCGTAGTGGCAGGCCAGCATGGTGTGGGCCACCAGGGTCTGCATGCTGCGGTGCGTGTTCATCACGCCCTTGGGCGCGCCGGTCGTGCCGCCCGTGGGCTGTACGGCGACCACATCGTCCATGGCGTAATCGATGGCTGGCGGGTTTTTGGACTGGCCCGCAATCCAGGTTTCCAGGTGGATCGCCGACCCGGCCTCGCCGTCGATGCACACCAGCAGCTTCAGCTGGGGCAGGCGGGGAAGAATGGATTCGATTGCCGGCCAGAACGCCTGCTGGAAGAACAGCACTTCGCAGTCGAAGGCATCGAGCAGCTGCGCATTGTCGGCCAGCGAACTGCGCGGGTTGATCGGCACCCAGGCCAGGCCTGCGCGCCAGGCTCCGAGCACGCAGGTCCATGCCACGGGATCGTTCAGCGACCAGACGGCGGTCTTCGTTTCGCGCGCCAGGCCTTGGGCCAGCAGGGCATTCGCAATCTGGCAGGACAGGGTGCCGGTCTGCTGGAAAGTGAATTTGCGCTCATCCATGGCGTAGGCCACGCCATTGGGGTTGAGTTGCCAGCCGCGATCGAAGAAGTCGATGATTGCCATTCTTATGTCTCCATTGTTGTAGGAATAAATGCCAGTTGTGCGATCAGTCCGGGGTCTCGACCAGGCTGATCAGGTCGGCGCGGTGCTTGATGGTTTGGGTGACCAGGCCTACCGAGGTCTCGATCACGCCGGGGACGGTCTCGAGCTTGAGGCGCACGATGTCGAACAAGTGCTCAAGGCTGCGTGCGGCGAAGATCACGTAGAGGTTGGCCGCGCCGCTGATGGCGCTGACCTGGCCTATCTCGTTGTGGGCCATCAGATGCGCAAGCGCCTGCTTGATCAGGCGAGGGTCCACCTGGAGGTAGGCCACGGCGGCCACTTCGAAGCCTATCCTGCGGTAGTCGCACACCGCGCCGATATGGATCTGCTTGCTTGCGAGCATGCGGTTGACGCGCTCGCGAATGGTGCTGGCCGACACGTCCAGCACCCGCCCGATCTCCCGGTTGCTGATGCGGCCGTCGAGCTGCAACTGGTGGATGATGGCATCGTCCAGCGGATCGCCCTGAGGCTCGCCCAGCGACAGGGCCGGGCTCAGGCTCACCACGTCGTAGCGGTACTTGTAGGCTTTGAGCGTCACGCTGGCATCCAGACGTGCGACGCCCGGCACCTGCGCTATATGGTCTTGCAGCAGGGCCAGCAGGCCGTCGTTGTCCTCGACCAGCGCCGTGACGTGGATCTCGGGACTGCCCATCATCAGCATCACCGAGCCCGCGCCCGCAAAGGCCGCGATGTCGTTGGCCACGGCCTGCGACGAGCGGTCGCGAATCCAGACCCGGATGAAGCAGAACAGCCGCGTGCGGAGGTGTGCAACGTTGCGCTGGGCCATGACCCGCATGACGCTGGCCTCGCTCAGCGCGTTGATGCGCGCAGTCACCGTCGCTTCGGTAATGCCCAGCGCCAGGGCAATCGTTTTCGCGGGACGCCGGCCGTCCTCGCGCAGCTGCCGGATGATGTCAAAGTCCAGGCCGTCGGGCCGATGATTCTCCAAGGTGCTCTCCTCGCCTCTAGGTTTCGTTGCGAAGAATATGTACCACACAGACGGCGCCGGCCCCGAGCATCTGGGCCATGGCGGTGCGCGCGCCCGGGTGCTGGCGGCCTTCGGCTTCGCCACGCAGCTGGCGGGTGATTTCGCAGATCTGGCCGAGGCCGGTCGGACCCAGAGGATGGCCCATGGCCAGCAGTCCGCCCGAGGGGCTCACCGCAACCCGCCCGCCGATGTCGAATGCGCCAGCGCGCAGCTCGGCCGCGGCCGTGCCCGGTGCGCACAGTCCCATCTGCTCGACGTACAGCAGCTCTTCGACCGTGAAGGCATCGTGCATTTCGACGATGTCGAGCTGGTCTGGCGTGACGTCGGCTTCGGCGTAGGCCTGCAGCACGGTTTCCCGGGTCAGCGCGGCGTCCCAGCCGGTCTCATCGGGGTACAGGCGCTCGCTGCGCGCCGTGGAGTTGAGCACGCGCGGCGCCCGGGGCGGTTCAATGCCATATCGGCGCAAAGCCTGCTCCGAGGCCACCAGCACGGCCGCCGCGCCTTCGCCCACGGGGCAGCATTGCAATGGGGTCAGAAAGCCCGCCACCGGATCGCCGCCCATGATCTCTTCGAGGCTGTAGGCCTGCTGGCGGTGCGCCCAAGGGTTGCGCGCGCCATTGCCCAGATTCTTCACGGCCACCCGGGCGAAATCCGCGGCCGTGGCGCCGGAGTCGGCCGCGTATTTTTCGGCCAGCAGAGCGAAATGCGTGAAGGGTGAAACGCGGTCGCGTTCCAGCGAATCCAGTCCGTTGTGCGTCTGCCCTAGGGTGAGGGAGCGGGGCTTGTCCACGCCCACGGCCAGGGAAATCTCGCTCATGCCCGCAGCGACATCCATCACCGCATTGCGAAAGGCGGTGGAGCCCGAAGCCGAGGCATTTTCGACCTGCTGCATGGGAATGCCGGTGCAGCCGAGGTGGCGCAGCATGGGGCGGGCCGGCGACATGTCGAGTTGCGTGCTGGCGAGATACGCCGACTCCACGGCGGGCCAGGCGATGCCGGCATCGGCCAGCGCGGCGCGCACGGCGGTGAGTCCGAGTTCCACGTAGGAGGTCTGCGAGCGGCGCTGGTAGCGGTGGTTGCCGACGCCGATCACGTAGACCGGCCGCAGGGCGGAAAGTGCATTGCGCATGGCTCAGCTCCTTTCCGGTGCGAAACGCAATTCGAGCGCAGCGCCCGGTGGCTTGCCGGCGACCAAGGTGCCGCACAGGCGCGTGCCGATCTTGAGCCCTTGCGCGCGTTGCGGCGCCAGCGTGCCGCGCAGCAGCAGTCCGCTGTCCAGGCGGATCTCCGCCATGACGAACGGGGTGTCGATATCGGTGCCGTGGTGGCGATGCACTTCCGCAAAGGAAATCAGCTCGCCGGTGGCTGGCAACGCCACATCGGTCAGCGCCTCGCCATGCGCGCCGCAGGCTTCGCAGCCGTAGGTCTGCCGGGGAAAGCCGATCCGGCTGCATCGGCTGCAGCGTCCGGCGAAGACCACCGGTGCGCCGCCCGGGGCAACTCCATACAGGGTCGGGTGCGCTAGCGGCGCCTCGGATCTCTCAATCATTGTCATCTCCTACAGGGGTGGGGCAACTGCCTTGCTGGCAGGCTTTTTCCGGCGAATTCATGGATGAAAACAAAAGCTCAATACGCCTTCTGTTTTAAATGGTACAGCATGATTGCGCGGGAAGGTTGACTAAAAAAAGTCCAAAACATGTAATTTTTATTTTTTCGTTTATGTTTTGCTTGCAAAAAATGAAAGCCCATGCCTAGAATTCTTCACGGGAAAAGCGGCCGCTAAAGCAGGCCGCTGACCCGGCGATGGAGACAAGCGGGCCCCCCGGTCCGCACCACCGTGTAAACCCTGTGAAATCGATAAAAAATGATTCAAGGAGACATATGGGACACATCAAACGAGCCGCCCTCGCAGCCGCCTTCAGCGCGGCATTGATGCCTGCCTGGGCGGATGGCAATTCAATGCGCGACATCATGGGTTTGAAAGCCGTTGGCGGCGGGCCGGGCGTCTTCGGCGTCATGCCCGGCAAAAGCATGGTTTCGCTCTACGGCACCGTGGATGCGGGGGTGGACTACACCCGGGGCAACGGCAAAAGCCTGCTGCGCCTGGAGAGCGGCAATGTCTTTGCATCCAAATGGGGGATTTATGGCCAGGAAGATCTGGGTGGCCAGCTGACGGCCTACTTCCGTCTGGAAAGCGCTTTCAATGCCGACAACGGCACGCCCCAAAGCCAGACTTCCTTCTTCAACCGTGCGTCATATATCGGACTGGCAAGCCCGTTCTGGGGCAACCTGTCCGTGGGGCGGCAGTTGAGCGGTGAAGGCGCGATGGCCATCGGCTCCGACGTGTTTCTGGCCGGCAACCACCACTCCATCTTTACCTATCTGGCGGGCTATGCGGACCTGGGCTATGGATCCAATGTCGATCTGGCGCGGGTCAACGATTCCATCAGCTATACGACGCCGCAATTCGGGCCGTTCAGCGCGAATGCCTTCTATGCGTTCAAGAGCAACCAGACGGTAGGGCCCAAGACCAAGAACGCATCGCTCACGGTCAGCTATCGCGACAGCATGAACATCGCGACGGCCTCCTATTCGCAAACCTACTGCGAGGCCAGTGCCAGCTCCTCGACGCCCTGCATGCGTGACGCGACGCAGGAGCCGACGGTGCGCACGGACAATGCCCTGCTGACCTATCTGCACGATTTCGGCAGCTTCACCGGCGCCGCCGCCTATCTGTGGAATCGGCCGCGCTTTCCTGGCAACTTCTCATCGCAGATGGTGACGCTGGGCGCGGAAAAACGCATTGACCGCCATCTGCTGCGCGCCAGCATCGGCTACCGCGACACCACCCAGCCGGGCAATCACGCCTGGGGCATGACGCTGGGCGAAGACTATTACCTCTCCAGGCGTACGTCACTGTATGCGCGTGTCGGCTTTCTCAAGAACGGCTCGAAATCGGCGCAAACCTACAACTTCGATGCAGCGAATGCATTTCCATTGCCAGCCGTGGGGCGCTCCGTGGTCTCAACGACCGTAGGCATTACTCACCATTTCTAATCTTCGGGACCGGGCCACGGCCTGGTCCCAAGCGAGTGATTCACCATGACCATGTCCATCGAAGCCACCATGGATGCGCCTGCGACCCCAGCGCCCGCGCAAAAATCCAATTTCAAGCTGATCCTGTCGACCTCGCTGGGCAGCGGCCTGGAGGTCTATGACAACACGATCTTCAGCTATTTCGCCATCGTCATCGGCCAGCAGTTCTTTGCGCCTGCCGGAGACTACGGCGCCTTGATGCTGTCGGTGGCGGTGTTTGCCGTCGGCTTTCTGATCCGGCCGCTGGGCAGTCT